>JBBROG010000018.1:0-52066 GCA_038229635.1 Gemmatales bacterium | reverse complement strand
CTCTCCCCAAAGGGGAGAGGGGAGACTATTGGCGGAGCCTTTCCCATGACCACACCCCGTCAGTCCTGCGTCAACGTCCGCGTCAGCGCCGACGGCGCCGTGAGCCGGCGCGGTTTCCTGCGCCGGCTCGGCGCCGGCGGCGCCGCCCTCTCCGGCCTCGGCTGGCTCGACCGCCTGACGCTGCACGCCGACGAGGTCCGCAAGGCGCGCAAGGCGTGCATCCTCCTGTGGATGGCGGGCGGGCCGAGCCAGTTCGAGACCTTCGACCCCAAGCCCGGCGCCGAGACGCAGGGGCCGACGCGCGCCGTCCCGACCGCCGTGCCGGGCCTGATGGTCGCCGAGCACTGGAAGCACGTCGCCGGCGTCGCCAACGAACTGACCGTCCTCCGCTCGATGACCAGCGGCGAGGGGAACCACGGCCGGGCGACGTACCTGCTGCACACCGGCTACGCCCCGTCCGGCGGCATCGTCCATCCGGGGATCGGTTCGCTCGTCGCCAGCGAGCTCGGCCCGGAGGAGTTCGACCTGCCGCACTTCGTCAGCATCTCCGGCGCGAGCGCCGGCTCCAGCTTCCTCGGCGTCCCCTACGCCCCGTTCGTCGTCACCGACCCGAACCGCCCGCCGGACAACCTCCTGCCGCCGGTCGGCGCCGGCCGCGTCCGGCGACGTCTGGGACTGCTTAAGGAGTTGGAGCAGCCGTTCGCGCAGGCCGGCGCCGCCGAGCCGGTGCGCGACCACCAAGCGCTGTACGGCCAGACGGCGCAAATGGTCCTGAGCCCGCGAGTCAAGGCGTTCGACCTCGACGCCGAGCCGGAGAAGGTCCGCGCCGCCTACGGCCGCAGCGCCTTCGGCCAGGGCTGCCTGATGGCGCGGCGGCTCATCGAGGCGGGCGTCACGTTCGTCGAGGTGCAGTCGACCGGCTGGGACACGCACGCGAACGAGCTGGCGGGGCTGAAGGGCCTCATCCCGCCGGTCGACCGGGGGACGGCGGCGCTGCTGACCGACCTGAAGGCACGCGGCCTGCTCGACAACACTTTAGTGATCTGGATGGGCGAATTCGGCCGCACGCCGCACGTCAACCTGACGGCGGGCCGCGACCACTACCCGAAGGCGTTCAACCTCGCCCTGGCCGGCTGCGGCGTCAAGGGTGGCCAGGTGATCGGCGCGACCGACCGTCTCGGCACGGAGGTCATCGACCGCCCGGTGACGGTGTCGGACCTGTTCTGCACCTTCTGCCGGGCGCTGGGAATCGACCCGCGCAAGGAGAACCAGACGAACGTCGGCCGGCCGCTGAAGATCGTCGAGTTCGGCCACGCCGTCCACGAGGTGTTCGGGTCGTGAGCGCCGCCGCGGAACGGAACGAGGTGAAACATGGCGCGGGCGAAGGCCAAACCGAAGCCGGGGGCGGCGCCCCCGAAGGCGGCGGCGGCGAACGGCGTCGCGGGCGAGGTGCTGACCCTCGCCGAGGCGGCGGCGTACCTGCGCCTGCCGGAGGCCGAGGTCGTCGCCCTGGTCGGCGCGCAGGCCCTGCCGGCGCGGCGCACCGGCGGCGAGTGGCGCTTCCTCAAGGAGGCCATCCGGGACTGGCTGCGTACCCCGCCAAAGACGCCGGACAAAGAAGGTTTCTGGGAGCGGCAGTTCGGCGCCTTAAAGGACGATCCCTACCTGGAGGACATGCTTGAGGAGATTTACCGGCGGCGCGGCCGGCCGATGACGGAGGAAGGCTGATGCTGTACGTCTTGGACACGGACACGATGTCTCTCATCCAAGCCGGAAACCCGAAGTCGCGGGAACGGAAGAACCTATTCGACGCGGAAGCGGTCGTCATCACGATCGTCACTCGCATCGAGGTACTTCAAGGGCGGTTCGACTATTTGCTGAAGGCCGCCGACGGGAGCCATCTCCGGCGTGCCTTCGAGTGGTTGCTGCGGAGTGAGAGTCTTCTTGAGGACTGCACCGCCCTCCCCATCGACGCCGCGGCCGCCGCCGAATTCGACCGCCTGCGCGACAACAAAAAGCTGAAGAAGGTCGGCCGCGCCGACCTGCTCATCGCCGCCATCGCCCTGGCGCGGCGGGCGACGGTCGTGACGCGCAACACGCGCCACTTCCGCGACGTGCCCGGCCTCCGCGTCGAGAACTGGGCGGACTGACGAATGTCGCGTTCGGTGCCGCCGCCCGCGAGGTGTTCGGGTCGTGAGCGCCGCCGCGGAACGGAACGAGGTGAAACATGGCGCGGGCGAAGGCCAAACCGAAGCCGGGGGCGGCGCCCCCGAAGGCGGCGAACGGCGTGGCGGGCGAGGTGCTGACCCTCGCCGAGGCGGCGGCGTACCTGCGCCTGCCGGAGGCCGAGGTCGTCGCCCTGGTCGGCGCGCAGGCCCTGCCGGCGCGGCGCACCGGCGGCGAGTGGCGCTTCCTCAAGGAGGCGATCCGGGACTGGCTGCGCACTCCGTCCGCGACGGCGGGCGGAGTCAATCTCTTCGAGAAGTGGTTCGGTGCCTTCAAGGACGACCCGCATCTGGAAGAAATCACTCGCGAGGCTTATAGGAGGCGCGGGCGGCCGATGACGGAGGACGGTTGATGTATGTGTTCGATACGGACACGTTAACACTCGCGTTCAGCGGTCATCGGCTCATGGGCGAGAGACGGAGAGCCGTACCCGCCGCGGCCATCGCCGTCAGCGTCATCACTCAGATCGAAATGCTGCGCGGCCGCTTCGACTTCCTCCTCAAGGCCGCGAACGGCGAACAACTCCTGCGGGCTCAAACCCTCCTGGAACAGACTCAGCGGGGCCTCGCGGAGTTCGCGACGATTCTGAGTATCGACGCCTTGGCCGCCGCCGAGTTCGACCGCCTGCGCGACAACAAGAAGCTCAAGAAGGTCGGCCGCGCCGACCTGCTCATCGCCGCCATCGCCCTGGCGCGGCGGGCGACAGTCGTGACGCGCAACACGCGCCACTTCCGCGACGTGCCGGGCCTGCGCGTCGAGAACTGGGCGGACTGACGAATGTCGCGTTCGGCCACGCCGTCCGCGAAGTGTTCGGTTCGTGAGCGGCTCGCCCCCGAACCCGGGCGCGGGGCCGGCTGTCTTCGGAAGCATGAACGAAACGGTGCCGATGGACGCTCACACCCTGGGGCTGCTGGAATTCGACAAGGTCCGCGACCTGCTGTCCGCCTACGCCGCCTGCTCGCTGGGCAAGGAGCTGGCGCGTCAGGTCGAGCCGCTCGTTGACGCGGAGAAGGTCCGCGCCGAGCTGGCTCTGGTGACGGAGATGGCGGGGGCGCTGGGCGAGGGGCAGACGCCGCCCTTCGGCGGGCTGCACGACGTGCGCCTGCTCGTCCGCCGCGCCGCCATCGGCTCCATGCTCACCGCCCATCAGCTCCTGGAGGTGGCCGACACCCTCGCCTGCACCGGGGCGATGTACCGCTACCGCCAGCACCTCAACCCGCGCCACGCCCGCCTGAACGAGCTGCTGGCGCCCATCGAGGACATGGGCGTCGTCGCCAAGGCGATCACCGGCTGTATCGACAGCCGCGGCCACGTCCTCGACATGGCCAGCCGCGACCTGGCGCAAGTCCGCGCCAAACTCGCCGACGTCGACGAGCGCGTGCAGAACATCATCAAGCGCCTGCTGCGCGACCCCGCCCTGCGGCAGATCCTCCGCTACCCTAACGCGACCGTCAATGGCGACCATTATGTCCTCCCCGTCGCCGTCAATCACCGCCACAAGATCCAGGGCGTCGTCCACCGCACCAGCAGCACCGGCGAAACGGTGTACATCGAGCCGGCGGGCGTCGCCGCCCTCAGCGCCGAGCGCGCCGTCCTCAAAGGCGAAGAGGACCGCGAAGTGCGGCGCATCCTGCGGCGGCTGACGGCGGACGTCGGCAAGGTGGCGAAACCGCTCGGCTACGCCATCGAGATCATGGCTCGCCTCGACCTCATCACGGCCAAGGCTCGCTTCAGCCGCGACTACGCCATGTACGCCCCCGACGTCAACACCGAGGGACGCCTTTGGCTGAGGCAGGCGCGACACCCGGTGCTGGAACATCTCTTCCGGGTGGAACAGCGCCCCGAGCCCGAGCGCGGGGAGGAGCCCCCCTCGCTGACGCTGCCGGCCCGGAAAGAGCCGCGCACCGTCGTCCCCATCGACGTCCGCCTCGGCCACGGCTTCAACCTGCTCGTCATCACCGGGCCGAACACCGGCGGCAAGACGGTGACGCTGAAGACGACGGGCCTCCTCTGCCTGATGGCCCAGAGCGGTATGCACGTCCCGGCCGGCGAGGGCAGTAACGTGCCGGTCTTCACGCGAATCCTCGCCGACATCGGCGACGAGCAGAGCCTGGAGCAGTCGCTGAGCACCTTCAGCTCGCACATCTCGCGCATCGCCCACATCGTGCGGACGGCGGACGACAAGAGCCTGGTGCTGCTGGACGAGCTGGGGGCCGGGACCGACCCGACGGAAGGGGCGGCGCTCGGCCGGGCGATCCTCGACGAGCTGGACGGCCTGCGCTGCCGGGCGATGGTCACGACGCACCTCGGCGATCTGAAAACGTATGCGTTCCACAACGACCGGGCGGAGAACGCCGCGGTCGAGTTCGACGACGCGACGCTGCGGCCGACCTACCGCCTTCTGATTGGCCAGTTCGGCATGAGCAACGCCCTGAAGATCGCCCGCCGCCTGAAGCTGCCGCGCGAGTTGCTCAAGCGGGCGCGGCGTTACCTGCGCAAGAAACAGCGGCGGGCGCCGGAGATGGCGAAGTTGCAGCAACTGCGCGAGGAAGCCGAACGGGCACGCGAGGAGGCTCTGGCGGCCCAGCACGAGGCGACGCGCGAGCGCGAGGAGTACGAGCGCAAGCAGGAGGATTTGCGGCGCCGGACGGAAGCCGAGGCGGCGCTGAAAGAGTGGCGCGGCCGGTTGCAGGCGAACGACAAGGTCCACGTGCAGCGCTTCGGCAGTGCGGGCCGCGTCGTGCGGGTCGACCACCGCCGGAACGTGGCGGTGGTCAGCGTCGGTTTGGGACAATGGGAAGTGCCGCTGGAGGAGATCGCGCCCCTGCCGGAGCCCGCCTGACGCCGCTCGCGGCTTCGCAAACGCTAATCCGCGTGCGGCCGCCGGAAGCGCAGCAGCACCGTCGCGCCGCCGCGCACCGAGTCGCCGGCCTTGACGAGAACCTCGATCGCCTCGCCGGCCGGGACGAGTACGTCGGTCCGCGAGCCGAGCTTGATCATGCCGTAGCGCTCGCCGGCCGTCACCGCCTCGCCCGGCCTCAACCAGCAGACGATGCGCCGCGCCACCGCGCCGGCCACCTGCTTGATCCGCACGAGGCGCCCCGACGGCTCGCGGACGTCGAGCCAGAACTGCTCGTTGACGCGGTCGCAGTCGCCGCGCGTCGCCGCCACGAAACTCCCCTTGAAATACTTCAGCCCGACGACCGTGCCGCCGCGGGGGACGCGGTTGACGTGGACGTTGAACGGCGACAGGAAGATGGCGACCCGGTAAGCCCGTCCGCCGGGGAAGTCGGCCTCGTCAACCTCGCCGACGCTGATGACCGTGCCGTCCGCGGGGCTCATGAGGGCGTCGGCGTCGGCGGGGACGCGGCGCTCGGGGTCGCGGAAGAAGGAGACGATGAAGATCCAGAAACCCAGGGCCGCGGCGGCGCCGAGGGCGAAGGCGGGGTGGACCGAGACGGCGAGGGCGGCGAAGACGACGGCCACAACGAGCAGCGCCACGCCGGAGACGACGACCTCGGCCCGGCCGGGGCGCGCCAGCGGCAGCGGGCCGCGGCGGCGGTAGGGGTCGTCCTCGGGGCCGAAGTGGTAGCCGCAGACGTTGCGGCAGAATTTGAGGTCGCGACTGTCGAGGACGTCGTGAGAGCAATCAGGACACTCGCCCTGGCGCTTCTCCGCCATGCGCCGGACGTAGTCGGGGCGGAAGTGGCGCAGCAGGGCACGGCGGAGGCGCCCCCAGGCCAGTTCCAGCCGCACGGCCGGGCCGTGGCCGCCGGGCTGCACGCCGGCCGGCGAAGTGGGCGTGAGGGAGAACGTCGGGGGTGATCGGTCGAGAGTTGCCATTCTACGAAGGATAGCAAAGGGCGAGCCTCATGGAAAGGTTGTCACGGGTCCATTCCCCCTGATCGCACTGGCTCGGTCATGTCCGCCGTCAAGAGGTGGTTTGCTCGTCATCCTCCCGGCGGTTATGCTTGACCTTATGAGCGAGGTCACCCGTATCCTGAGTGCTATTGAGCAAGGCGAGCCCCACGCCGCCGGGCAACTCCTGCCGCTGGTCTACGGCGAGTTGCGGCGGCTGGCGGCGGAGAAGATTTCCCACGAAAAGCCCGGCCAGACGCTCCAGGCCACCGCCTTGGTCCACGAAGCCTACGTCCGGCTCGTGGACGTGGACAAGGCGCAGCACTGGAACAGCCGGGGGCACTTTTTTGCCGCCGCGGCCGAGGCGATGCGCCGCATCCTGGTCGAGGGCGCCCGCCGCAAACAGCGGGTCAAGCACGGGAGCGGCCGGCGGCGCGTCGAGCTTGACGACGCCTGTGCCGTCGTCGGGGCTCCCGCCGACGACCTGCTCGACCTCGACGAGGCCCTCACCCGGCTGGCGGCGCGCGACCCGCTCCGGGCCGAACTGGTCAAGCTGCGCTTCTTCGCCGGCCTGACGATGCCCGAGGCCGCCCGGGTGCTCGGTCTTTCGCTGGCCACGGCCGAGAGGCAATGGACGTTCGCCCGCGTGTGGCTGTATGCCGAACTGACGGGGGAGGGGAAAAATTAGCGCTCCTCGGTGAGGGGCGCGAAGCCGTTTTGTCGCACTGCTTCCGGGAGTCACCTTCCGAGGAGCCTCGTCATGAACAACCTCTCGGCCGTCGAGTCGATCTTCTTCGCCGCCCTGGACAAGGGTTCGCCCGAGGAGCGCGCCGCCTACCTGGACCAGGCGTGCGGCCCGGACCGGGAGTTGCGCGCGTGCGTCGAGCGCCTGTTGAACGCCGAGCCGCGGGTCGGCAGCTTCCTCCAGGCGCCCGCGCCGGCCGTGCCCGCCACGGTCGAGGAGCCGCCCCTCACGGAAAAGCCCGGCTCGGTCATCGGCCCTTACAAGCTCATGGAGCAAATCGGCGAAGGCGGCATGGGGCTCGTCTTCGTCGCCGAGCAGCAGCAGCCCGTCCGCCGCAAGGTGGCGCTGAAGATCCTCAAGCCCGGCATGGACTCGCGCAACGTCCTGGCGCGCTTCGAGGCCGAGCGCCAGGCCCTCGCGCTGATGGATCACCCGAACATCGCCAAGGTCTTCGACGCCGGCGCCACCGCCGACGGCCGGCCCTACTTCGTCATGGAGTTGGTCAAGGGGACGCCCATCACCGAGTTTTGCGACCTGCGTAAACTTTCTCCCCGCGAGCGGCTGGAGTTGTTCGTCCCGGTCTGCCAGGCGCTCCAGCACGCGCACCAGAAGGGCGTCATCCACCGCGACGTCAAGCCGTCCAACGTCCTCGTCGCCCTGCACGACGAGGCGCCGGTGCCGAAGGTGATCGACTTCGGGGTGGCCAAGGCGGTCGGCCAGCAACTCACCGAGAAGACCGTCTACACCGGGTTCGGGGCGCTGATCGGCACGCCGGCGTACATGGCTCCCGAGCAGGCGATGTTCAACCAGCTCGACATCGACACGCGGGCGGACGTGTACGCCCTCGGCGTGTTGCTGTACGAACTGCTGGCCGGCAGCCCGCCGGTCGAGCCGGAGCGGCTCAAGCGGGCGGCTCTGGACGAGGTGCTGCGGATCGTGCGGGACGAGGAGCCGCCGCGGCCGAGCCAGCGGCTCAGCACGTCGCAGACCCGGGCGACCATCGCGGCGACGCGGCAGTCGGACCCGGGGAAGTTAGCGCGGATGATGCGGGGGGAACTGGACTGGATCGTGATGAAGGCGCTGGAGAAGGATCGCGGCCGGCGCTACGAGACCGCCAGCGCTTTCGCCGCGGACGTGCGCCGGTTCCTGGCCGAGGAGCCGATCGAGGCGAGGCCGCCGTCGCCGTGGTATCGCCTGCGGAAGTTCACGCGGCGGAATCGGGTCGCCGTGTTCCTCACCGCGTTCGTCGCGGCGACCGTCCTCGCCGTGCTGACGAATACCCTGCTCGGGCTGCGGCACGTTCGCCAGGAGCGCGACCGCGCCGTGCAGGCCGAAGCCGTGGCCTCGGAACGGTTGGAGGAAGTGACCCGAGAGAAGGAGCGTGCCACGGAGGCCGAGGAGGGCGCGCAGGCGGTGCTGGAGTTCACCCTGCTCAAGCTCGTAGCGGCGGCGCGGCCCAAGGGCCTCGAAGGCGGGTTGGGGCGAGACGTTACCGTGAGGGCCGCCCTCGACGCGGCGGAACCGGATCTGGAGCGACAGTTCACCGGCCGGCCCAAGTTCGAGGCGATCTTTCGCAACGCGCTGGGTGAGAACCTGATCTACCTGGGCGAGCCGGCGCGGGCGATCCGGCACCTGGAGCGCGCCGTGAAACTGCGGCGCGAGGAGTTCGGCCCCGATCATCCTGGCACCCTGCAGTCGGTTCACAACCTGGCCGCCGCCTACCGCATCGCCGGACGGACGGACGAGGCCCTGGCCTTGCTGGAAGACCTGGTGCCGCGCGCACGCGCGGCACTCGGCGAGGACCACCCCCATTACTTCCTTGGGTTGAACAACCTCGCCGAGGCCCTGATAATGGCGGGGCGCTACGATCGGGCCAGGACGCTGCTGGAAGAAGCGCTGGGCATAATGCGGCGCGTGTCGGGGGACGACGACCCGCACACCCTCCACGTTCAGAGCAACCTCGGCGACACGCTGCAGTTCCTCGGACAAGCCGCCCGGGCGGTGGAGTTGCTCGAAGACGCGATGCGGCGCGCGACCAAGGTCTTCCCCCCCGACCACACGGAGTTGCTCGGCATCACCAATTACCTCGCCCTGGCGTATCACGCCGCCGGCCGGCGCGAGGCGGCGCTGGCGCTGCTGGAAAAGGGCCTGGCGCAGGCGAAGACCTCGCTGGGTCCGGACCACATGAGCACGCTCACTCTGATGGGCAACCTCGCCGAAATTGCGGCGCAGCAGAAGCAGTACGATAAGGCGATCCGTCTCTTCCAGGAACTGCTCGAGGCGGCGCGGCGCGGGCCGGAGGCGGGGGGCCTGAACGTTGCCTTGGCGCAGGTGCGGCTGGGGGAGTGCTACTACCAGCAGAGGAAGTATGCCGAGGCCGAGCCGGTCCTGCGGCAAGGATACGAGAGCCTGAAGCCCCTTGGCGCGAACCTCCCTCCGGTGGGAAAGGACGCCTTGATCCAGGCGCTGGATCGCTTGGACCAACTGTGCCAACTCCAGGGCAAGCCGGAGGAAGCCGCGAAATGGCGGGCAAAGCTAAAGGAATGGCAGCCGTGAGGACGAAGCCGATCCGCCAATGAGCGAGCCGGCGTCAGGGGATTCGCAGCCCGCGGCAGGTGTCTTCGTAGGTCGCTTCGAGTTCCAGCGGTACGCAGAACGTGTCCGTCAGCCAGAGCGGCAGCGTCGGCAGCGGCGAGCCGAACGCGAGGGCGTGTTCCCACGCCTCGACCCGCCACCCGCCGCGGGCGGCGACGCCCCGGCAGGACACGGCGTAGATCGACGCGGACGCGATGGCCGGCGGCGCCGCCCCGAGCCGGTCGGCCAACTCGGCGTACAGGTTGGCCGACCGCTCCGTCACCGGATCGACGATCACCACGCACACTTCCTGGTGCAACAGTGCGTGGCACTTGGACACGAACGCCTCGCGACTTTCCACGCGATCCTTGTTGCGGGGGCTGACGATCTCGACCGTCGCCACCAGGCGCCGGCCGCGGCGCTGATCGTACACGCGTACTTCGTACTCGGGCGACGTCGGCTCCTCGGTTTCGAGTAGCAAGGCCGGCGCCGCGGGAGCCCAGACGACAGCGGTAGCGGCGCCGCCGTTCGGGACGGAGCCCGAATCGACGGGGTGATCGCTCTCAAACGCGGCAACGTCCAACTCAATGGCCGTGCCGAGGTGGACGCGCACGCCGGAGTAGTATTCCGGCGGCAGAATGGCATTGAGCCGGTAGGCAATCGTACCCGGCCAGGCGCCGTGAAGCTCTTCCCACGAACGTTGATCGGACAACGGCGGATGAAAGTGATCGCGAAGCGGCATGGCAGACCTCCCGAAGGGATTCTACCCGAGGCCGGCTCTCTTCGCCAACCGAGTTGCGCCACCTACGACGTCTTCGGCTCCTCCGGCTTGACCGCGCCGCGCAACCGCAGCCGTTCGATGATCTCGCTCTTGCTGGGCAAGCGGACGCGCGGGCGCGAGTTCGGCACTTCCGGCGGCGGCGGTTCCGGAACGAGAGTCACGGCGGCGATGGGCTCAGGAGCGGGAGCCGCGGCGCCCTCGGGCGGCGGGGCGACGACCGGCTTGCCGTCGAGGATCGCCGTCACCTGCGCCGGGCTCATCTCCTTGTAGAAGCCCATGTGGTCCAGCCCTTCAAAGGGCAGGAACAGGACGCGAATCGTGTCCGTGGTGCCCGCGAGGCGGCCGCGGACGACGAGGAAGTCTTCCTCTTCGCGGAGGATCGCCTGGATGTTGATTTCCATCCCCGCCGCCGTCATCGCCATGAGGCTGCCGCGATACTCGGGCGGGACGCGCGCCAAGAACGACTTCCAGACGGCCGCCTGCATGAGATTCTCCGTCGCGACTCGGGCGGGACGCTTCCGGAGAAAACATAGCTCACGCCGGGCCGGGCTTGCCGCCGCGGTTCGCGCGTCAGTTCGCCGACAGCACCACGTGGAACGCGAGGCCGGGGACGCGCACGAACTGCGGACGCCGGGCGCGGCGGCGGGACTTTTCGGCGACGGCGAGGAGCTTGGAAGAGGTCCGAGAAGCGGAAGCGAGGGCGGCCACGCCGAACGCGACGGCCACGACGCCGAGGAGGGAGAAGCAACGGAACATCAGCGGTCTCCGGCGGAAAAGGGAAGGAGTGCAACGTTGCACGCGCCGGTACGGAGAGTCCCGGCACCCGAGGAAGCGCTCGAAGTGTAAGAGATAGGGTCGAAAAAGGCAAGCGCGAACTGAGCCGTTAACCGTGCGGCGGGACGGGGTTAGGCACGGGAGCCGTCGGGACGAGCGGCGCCGCGACGGCCGCCGGCGCTGGCTCCTCGTCGGCGGTCACGACGACGATGCGCCCGCCCGTCACGGCGAACGTGTGCTCGACGTGGACGCTCGGCAGGCCGTCGCGCGTCACCACCGTCCAGTGATCGCGCTTGGTGTCGACGTCCTGCCGCCCCATGTTGACCATCGGCTCGACGGCGAGTACCAGACCCTCTTCCAGGCGGAAATCGTGCTTGCGGACCTCGCGGTTGGCGAAGTTCGGCACCTGCGGATTCTCATGCATGATGCGGCCGATGCCGTGGCCGACGTATTGCGTCACCACGCTGAAGCCGTTCTTCTCGACGTGCGCCTGCATCTGCTGGGCGACTTCTGACCACCACTTGCGCCGCCCCATCTCGACGCGGGCGATTTCGAGGACTTCCTCGCCGACCTTGAGGAGCCGGCGCCACTCCGGGCGCAGCTCGCCGACGGGGAGGGAGACGGCGGCGTCGGCGCACCAACCGTTGAGCTTGCACGCCGTGTCGATCTTGATGAGGTCGCCTTCGCGAATGACGCGCGGGCCGGGGATGCCGTGGACCACCTCTTCGTTGATCGAAATGCAGGTGGCGGCAGGGAAGGGGACTTTCCCCTGGCCGGGGTAGCCCTTGAACAGGGGCACGGCGCCGTGGCGGGAGTAGAGGTCGTCGACGGCGCGGTCGATCTCGACGGTGCGGACGCCGGGGCGGGCCATCTCGCGGCAAATGCGCAGGGCCTGCGCCACGATTTTGCCGGCCTCCCGCATCAGGCCGATCTCGCGCGACGACTTCAGCTCGGGGGCGCGGGACGAAAACCACTTGAACACGGAAACCTACCTATGCAGGGCGCCGGTGATGCGTGCGTAAACCTCGTCGATCGTCCCCTGGCCGCTCACCTCCTGGAGCACGCCCATGCTCTTGTAGAAGGGAATCAGGTCCACCGTGTTCTGGTGGTACTGGCGCAGGCGCTCGCGGACGGTCTCCTCGCGGTCGTCGCCGCGCTGAATCAGGGCGTCACCGCAGACGTCGCAGACGCCGGCCACGCGCGGCGGGTTGTTCGTCATGTGGTACGTCCGCTTGCACTTGGGGCAGCTCCAGCGGCCGCTCAGCCGACGGACGATCGCCTCGTCCTCGACCACGACGAAGATGACGGAGTTCAGGTCGAGCGCCTGCCGCCGCAGCGCCTCGTCGAAGGCCGACGCCTGGGCGAGGGTACGGGGGTAGCCGTCCATGACGAAGCGCTGGGGCCGGTCCGCCCGCGTGAAGCGCTCGTTGACCATTTCGTTGACGAGTGCGTCCGGCACGAGTCGGCCGCTGATGACGTAGGGCTCCGCCTGACGGCCGTGGGCGGTGCCGAGGCGGATGGACTCGCGGAGGATGTCGCCGGTGCCGACGTGGACGAGGCCGAGCCGTTCGCTCAGCAACTTCGCCTGCGTGCCCTTACCACTGCCCGGGGGGCCGAGGAGGATCATTCGCATGGGCTGCCCGTTCACTAGTTCGTTGGGTCGGGACACCTCTGTCCCTGCACTGCCGCTTACCTATCCTATTCCCACTTCGCACACGGGCCAACCACCCGCCGCCGGAAAAACCCGCGACACGTCCGCGCTCAATCCTCGGTCAGGCCGGGGTAATTCCGCATGACCAGGTGGCTGTTGATTTTCTGCACCAGGTCGAGGGCGACGCTGACGACGATCAGCAGGCCGGTGCCGCCGAAGAAGCTCGCCACGCGCGGGTCGACTTCGAGCGTCGCGGAGATCACGCTCGGGATGATGGCGATGACCGCCAGGAACGCCGCGCCGACGTAAGTGATGCGCGTCATCACCCGCTCCAGGTACTCCGCCGTTCGCTTGCCCGGCCGGTAGCCGGGGATGAACGTGCCGTAGTCCTTCAGGTTGTTGGCCATGTCCTTCGGGTTGAAGATGATGGCCGTCCAGAAATAGCAGAAGAAGATGATGAGCGTGATGTAGGACACGTTATACAGGAAGTGCGACCGCCCCGAGAAGGCGTCGCTGAGCCAGCCGGCCCACTCCCAGCTCGTGCCGGTGTACAGCGCCCGCATCAGGAAGTACGGCAGCATCAGCAGGCTGCTGGCGAAGATGACCGGCATGACGCCCGCCTGGTTGACGCGCAGCGGCAGGTACTGCCGCGTCCCGCCGTAGACGCGCCGGCCGCGGACGTGCTTCGCCGACTGCGTCGGGATGCGCCGCTGCCCCTTGGTGATGGCGATGACGGCGACGACGACGGCCACGAACAGGATCAGCATCACCACCAGCTTCTCGAAGCTGATGTCCTGGCCGGTGCCGCCGCCGAGCGTCAGGATCGATTCCTTCAGCCCGCCGGAGGTGCGGTCGAACAGCATCGAGCCGACGGCGTCGGGGATGCGGGCGACGATGCCGGCCATGATGATGAGGCTGATGCCGTTGCCGATGCCGTACTCGTCGATCTGCTCGCCGAGCCACATCAGGAACAGGGTGCCCGTCGTCATGAGCAGCACGCCAGTGATGACGTACTGCCAGCCGCTATAGCCGGGCAAAGCCCACCCCTGCCCGTTCTGCGTCGTCGGCGTCATGATCCAGTTGACGAGGAACCACGACTGGACCAGGCAGATCGGCACCGTGGCGTAGCGGGTGTATTCGTTGATCTTCTTGCGGCCGCTCTCGCCTTCCTTTTGCAGCTTCTCCAGCGGCGGGTAGACGCTGCCGAGGAGCTGGAAAATGATGGACGCCGAGATGTACGGCATGATGCCGAGGCCGAAGATGCAGGCGTTCGACAGGTTGCCGCCGGAGAACATCGACACGAAGCCGAGCACCTGGCCGAGCGTGCCCTGACCGCCGCCGGCGAGCGCCTCGTTCATCTTGAGCTGGTTGACGAACGGCATCGGGATGTGGTAGCCGATGCGGTAGATTATCAGGAAGAGGACGGTGATGAGGATCTTTTGCCGGAGTTCCGGAATACTGAAGATCGCCTGGATCTTTTTCATGGGTCGGCTCCCTGGCGAAATGAAGAGCCGCTTGCGGCCTCGCAGTCTTGCGAAGCCGCGAGCGGCGGGAGGCGGTCGGAGGGGCCGCGTGTCAGGACTTTTTCGCTTCGGCGCCCCGCGGCGGCTTCATCTTGTTGCGGACCGGCTTCTTGGGCGGCGGGATGACGTCGGCGGTGCCGCCCTTGGCGGCGATCTTCTCCAGGGCGGACTTGGAGAAGTGGTGCGCCCGCACGACCAGCTTCTTCGACAACGCGCCGAAGCCGAGGACGCGAATCCCGTCCGCTGGCCCCTTGGCGAGGCCGACCTTTTTGAGCGTCTCCTGGTCGACGGTGTCGCCGTCCTTGAAGGCCGCCTCGAGGTCGCCGACGTTGACGATGTGGAAGGTCTTGTCCCAGGCGGCGTGGCTGAAGCCGCGCTTGGGGATGCGGCGGAACAGCTGCATCTGCCCGCCCTCGAAGGCGAACGAGGGCAGGTCGGCGCCGGCGCTGGCGTACTGGCCCTTGGCGCCGCGCGAGGCGGTCTTGCCGTGCCCGCTGCCGATGCCGCGGCCGACGCGCTTCTTGAGCTTGCGCTTCGTGACGCCGTTATGAACGTTCGAGATATCCATTAGATCGTGACTCCCCGCAGCCGCGCCACGTCGTCGCGCGTCCGCAGTTGGAGAAGGCCCTCGATGGTCGCCTTCACGAGGTTGATCGGGTTCGCGCTGCCGTGGACCTTGGTGAGGATGTTGCGGATGCCGCACACCTCGAGGACGTCGCGGACGCCGGGGCCGGCCTTGACGCCGGTGCCGGGGCCGGCCGGCACCAGGATGACGCGGCTGCCGCCGAACTTGCCGACGACGCGGTGCGGGATGGTGTCGCCGCGCATCGACACGCGCTTCTGCCGCTTGATCGTTTCCTGGGCGTCCTTGGTCGCCTTCTCGACGGCGGGCGGGACCTCGTTCGCCTTGCCATAGCCGCAGGCGACGCGGCCGCTGTTGTCGCCGACGACGACCAGGGCGTTGAAGCTGAAGCGGCGCCCGCCCTTCACCACGGCGGCGCAGCGGCGAATCTTCACCACGCGGTCTTCGAGCCCGTCCGAACGATCGCGATCTCGTGCCATTGTCTACTCCGTGGCTGTTAGCTCTTAGCTGTTAGCTCTTAGCCATACGGTTCTGTATGGCTAAGAGCTAACAGCTAAGAGCTAACAGCTCCTTAGAACTGAAGCCCGCCCTCGCGCGCCGCGTCGGCCAGCGCCTTGACGCGGCCGTGGTAGCGGTAGTGGCCGCGGTCGAACGCGGCCTTGGTGATGCCCTTCGCCTTGGCCGCCTCGGCGATCTTCTGGCCGACGACCTTGGCGGCCGTGACGTTGCCGCCGTACATCGGCGCGTCGCCCTCCTTGACGGCGCTGCTCGCCGCCGCCAGCGTGACGCCGTTGACGTCGTCGATCAGCTGGGCGTAGGTGTGCATGTTGCTGCGAAACACCGTCAGACGCGGGCGCTCGGCGGTGCCGCGCACGCCGCGCCGCACATGATGGCGGCGCCGCAGCTGCTGCTTCCGCTTGGCCTTGTGATGGTCCATGATTCTCCCAACTTTCGGCCCACGATTGCCGACCGTAGGCGCTCAAGGACCGCTTGCGGTTTCGCAAGTGCAAAGCCGCAAGCGGCATTATCCGCCGCTGGTGAAGGACTTGCCTTCCTTGCGGCGCACCTGCTCGTTCTGGTAGCGGACGCCCTTGCCCTTGTACGGCTCGGGCGGGCGGGCGCCGCGGACCTCGGCGGCGAACTGACCGACCTTCTGCTTGTCGGCGCCGCTCACCACGATGTTCGTCGGGTCGGTCAGCGCGACCGTGACGCCCTCGGGCGGCGTCAGCTTGATGGCGTTGGCGAAGCCGACCGTGAGGACGATCGTCTTCTTATCCATGCGCGCCTGATAGCCGACGCCTTCGATCACGAGGCGCTTCTCGTAGCCCTTGGTGACGCCCTCGACCATGTTGGCGACGAGGCTGCGCGTCAGGCCGTGCAGGGCGCGGCTCGTCCGCTCGTCGTCGGGCCGAACGACCTTCAAGACCTTGCCGGCGTCGTCGTGCTCGACCTTCATGTTGGGGTGATAGGCCAACTCGAGCTTGCCCTTCGGGCCTTCGACGAGAACCTTGCCGTCGGCCACATGGACCTTGACGCCGGCGGGCACGGTGACGGGCTGCTTGCCGATGCGCGACATATCTGCTTCTCCCCTGTTACCACACGGTGGCCAGCAGCTCGCCGCCCAGCTTCCGCGCCCGCGCCTGGCGGTCGCTGATGACGCCGTGGCTGGTGCTGATGATGGCGATGCCGAGGCCGTCGAGCACCGGCCGCAGCTGGGTGTTGCGGCGGTAGAGGCGCCGCCCCGGCCGACTGGCCCGCTGAATGTTGCGAATGACTTTCTCGCCCTCCGGGCCGTACTTGAGGAAGACCCTCAAAACGGTCCCGAAACCGAACTCCCCTTCTTTCGGGGTGAAGGTCTTCGCGCCCGCCTCGTCGGCCACCATCGAGCCGACCTGGTAGTCGAGGATGAACCCCTCCTCCTTGAGAACCTGGGCCACGCGCGCCTTGAGCTTGGTCGCGGGCATGTCGACGGCGGGCCGCTCGATGCGGTTGGCGTTGCGGATGCGGGTCAGCATGTCCGCGAGAGAATCGGTCATCATGGTCGGCGTACCCTTACCAGCTAGCCTTCTTGACACCCGGGATCAAGCCATCGCTGGCCATGTTGCGGAAGCAGATCCGGCAGATGCCAAATTTGCGGTACACGGCTCGCGGGCGCCCACAGAGGCGGCAGCGCAGCCGGATGCGAATCTTGTCGCGCGGGCGGAGCGTGGACGCAGCCGGCTGACGCCTGAGCAGGTCCAGCTTCGCCACGCTCTTCAGAAACTTGACGTATTGTGCTTCGGTGGCCATGATCCTTCCGTCACTTCTCGCCGAGCCGCCGGCTCGAAACTCACTCCTCGCGGAACGGCATGCCGAACGCGCGCAGCAGTTCGCGCGCCTCGTCGTCGTTGGTCGTACTCATGACGAAGGTGACGTCCATGCCTTGCACGAACGTCACCTTGTCCGGGTCGATCTCCGGGAAGACGCTCGCCTCGGCCAGGCCGAGGCTGTAGTTGCCGTTGCCGTCGAAGCTCTTCGGGTTGACGCCCCGGAAGTCGCGGATACGCGGCAGGGCCACGCTGATGAGCCGGTCGAGGAACTCGAACATGCGCCGGCCGCGCAGCGTCACGCGGCAGCCGATGGCGTTGTTCTCGCGCAGGCGGAAGGCGCTGACGGCCTTCTTCGCCTTGCGGATGTCGGGCTTCTGGCCGGTGACCTGCCCGAGCTGCTCGGCGGCCTGCTCCATGCGGTTCTTGTCCTGGAGCGCCTTGCCGACGCCCATGTTCACCACGATCTTTTCCAGGCGCGGCAAACTGTGCGCATTAGTGCGGCCGAGCTTTTCGGCCAGCGTCTTGGTGATCTCGGTCTTGTAGCGGTCCATCAGCCGGGCCATGACTGCCCTCGGTCATTCGTTAGGGGACAAAAACATCGCCGTATCTCGCCCGCGTCAACTCTTCTTGGCATAAGCCGGCCGCGCCTTGCTCAGCGGGGCGCCGAGGGCGGCGCTGCACGACTTGCAGTAGCGCTCCTTGTGGCCGTCCTCGGCGTAGCGCTTGCCGATGCGCACGCCGCGCTTGCAGGCGGCGCAGTAGAGCTGCACGTTGGAGACGTCGACGGGCATCTCCTTCGACAGCCGGCCGCCCTGCTGGTTGCGCCGGTTGGGCTTCAGGTGCTTGTACACCCGGTTGACGCCCTCGACGACGACTTTGCCGCGCTCCGGGATGACGCGCAGCACGCGGTGCGCGCGCGCCGGGTCGGCGTCGTCGCCGGTAATCACCACCACCAGATCGTCTTTGCGGATGTTCATGGCTTCTGCGTCCTAGACCACTTCGGCGGCCAGGCTGAGGATCTTGGTATAGCCGGCGTCGCGCAGCTCGCGGGCGACGGCTCCGAAGATGCGCGTGCCGCGCGGGTTCTCCTCGGCGTCGATGAGCACGAGGGCGTTGCTGTCGAAGCGGACGTAGCTGCCATCGTCGCGCCGGGTCGCCTTGCGGCAGCGCACGACCACGCCGCGGATGACGTCGCCAGCCTTGACCTCGCCGCCCGGATTCGCCTTCTTGACGCTGGCGACGATGACGTCGCCCAGGCCCGCGTAGCGGCGCCGGGTCCCGCCCAGCACCTTGATGCACATGACTTCTTTGGCCCCCGTGTTGTCGGCAACATCGAGGTACGAGTATTGCTGAATCATGACGTCATTACCCTAGCCGCTCGCGGCTTCGCATTGCCAAGCCGCGAGCGGCGGAAGAATTACTTCGTCGCCGGCGGCACCGCCGCCGGAGTCTGCGGCGCCAGCGCGTGCGCCGGCGCCTTGGCGACGACGCGCACCAGCCGCCAGTGCTTGAGCTTGGACAGCGGCCGCGTCTCCATGATCTCGACCGTGTCGCCGGTGTGCGACTCGTTGGCCTCGTCGTGGACGTGGCAGATGGTGCGGCGCTTGATGTACTTGCCGTACTTCGGGTGCTTGACCAGGCGCGGGATTTCCACGCGCCGGGTCTTGTTCATCTTGTCGCTGGTGACGACGCCGACCTCGACGCGGCGCTGGCCGCGCTCGACGACGCTCTTCTGCTGCTGAGTAGTCTCCGCCATGTCCGTCACGCCCCCTGCTGGCTCGCGGCCGGCTGCTGCTGCGCGGCAGCGAGTTCACGCTGGCGCTGGATCGTCTTGATGCGGGCAACGTCCTTGCGGACTTTTTGAATCTCGCTCGGCGTCTCCAGGCGTTCCGTGGACGCCTGGACGCGGAGGTGGAAGAGTTGCCTCGTCACCTCTTTGAGTTGCAGCACGAGCTGCTCGTCGGTCATGGCGCGTAGTTCGGCCGCTTTCATGGTCGCACGTTCCTCAGATACTCGGCCGGCGAGTGACGAATCGGCACTTGAACGGCATCTTGTAGGCCACGCGAGCCAGGGCGTCGCGGGCGGCGGCTTCCGGCAGGCCGCCGATCTCGAACAGCACCATGCCCGGCTTGATGACGGCCGCCCAGAATTCGGGCTCGCCCTTGCCCTTGCCCATGCGCGTCTCGGCCGGGATGGACGTCACCGATTTGTGCGGGAAGACGCGGATGTACAGCCGGCCCTCGCCGCGCACCGAGTGCGTCGCCGTGATGCGGCCCGCCTCGATGGACTCGGCCGACAGCCAGCCGCTTTCCAGCGACTGCAACCCGAAGTCGCCGTGCGTCACGGTGTTGCCGCGGCAGGCGTTGCCGCGGATCTTGCCGCGCTGCGACTTGCGGAACTTCACCCTCTTCGGCATCAGCGGCATGGCCGCCCTCCTCTATCCAGTACTCAGTACGGAGTACCCAGTACTCAGTCCTCTTAGCGCCTCGGCCCGCGCCCGCGGCGCTGGCCGCCACCGACGCTCGGGCCGGCGGTCGTCGAGTCCATCGGGTTGTCGAGGTAATCGCCGTTGTTGATCCACACCTTGACGCCGATGTGCCCCTGCGCGGTCTTGGACTCGGCGAACCCGTAGTCGATCTTCGCCCGCAGCGTCGACAGCGGAATGCTGCCCGCCATCGACTTCTCGTTGCGGGCCATTTCCGAGCCGCCGAGGCGCCCGGCGAGTTGAATCTTGATCCCCTTGGCGCCGTTCTCCATCGTCGTGTCGATGGCGCGCTTCATCGTGCGGCGGAAGCTGGCCCGCTTGGCCAACTGCTCCGCGATATCCTCGGCCACGAGCTGCGGGTCGATCTCCGGCCGGTTGACCTCGACGGTCTTGACCTCGATGTGCCGGTGGCAGAGGTCTTCCAGCTCCTTGGTGAGCTTGTCGATCTCCTGGCCCTTCTTGCCGATGATGACGCCGACGCGGGCCGCGTTGACGAACACGACCACCTTCTCGCGGGTGCGCTCGATCTTGATCTTCGAGATCCCCGCCCCGCCGTAACGCTTCTTGACGTAGGTGCGGATCTTCTTGTCCTCGACGAGCAACTCGGCGAAGTCCGACTTGTTGGCGTACCAGTTGCTCAGCCAGCCGGTCATGATGCCGACCCGGAACCCGGTCGGCCGAACTTTCTGACCCATGATGATCACTTCCCCGTCGGAATTCGGTCGTGGGATCCGCCCGCGTTACTTCGGCTGTGTCTCTTCCAACCCGTCGGACAGCACGACGTGGATGTGCGCGTAGCGCCGCTTGATCGGGTAGGCGGTGCCGCGGGCGCGCGGCTGAATCCGCTTCATGAACGGCCCGTCGTCGACGCGCGACTCGACGACGACCAGTTCCTCGACGTCGCGGGCGCCCTTGTCCTCGGCGTTGCCGGCGGCGCTCTTGAGAACGCCTTCGAGAAGGCGCGCGCTCTTGTTCGGCAAGAACTGGAGCTTCTGCAGCGCTTCCTCGACCACGAGGCCGCGGATCAGCGCGGAGAACGGCCGGATCTTGCGGGCCGACATGTCGGCGTAGCGGTGGGTGGCTCGGTAATTCATGGCTCGTCTTCGTGGCCTCGCCGCTTGCGGCTTCGCACGGGTGCGAAGCCGCAAGCGGCGGGATCGGTATTACTTCTTGCCCTTACCGCCGCTGTGGCCGCGGAACATGCGGGTCGGGGAGAACTCGCCGAGCTTGTGCCCGACCATGTCCTCGGTGACGTACACCTTCATGAACTGCTTGCCGTTGTGAACCAGGAAGGTGTGGCTCACGAACTCGGGCACGATAGTGCAGTCGCGCGACCAGGTCTTGAGCGGCTCGCGCGGCCCGCTGCGCGCCTGCTTCTCGACCTTGCTAAGCAGCCGCTCGTCGTAGTACGGCCCCTTCTTTTTGGAACGACTCATCGCGGAAACCCTTGCGGAAAAAGCTATTGTAGACCGGACGATAGCGACGGCCAGTTATCTTCGCGCGGAACGCATCACTTGGTCGCGTAGTGCGGGCCGGGCCGGCGACGGCGAATGATCGCCGCGTTCGACGGCTTCCGCTTCTTTCGCGTCTTGCCGCCCTTCGCCAGCACGCCGCGCGGGCTGCACGGGTGGCGCCCGCCGGCGGTGCGGCCTTCGCCGCCGCCCATCGGGTGATCGACGGGGTTCATCGACGTGCCGCGGTTGTGCGGCTTGCGGCCCATGTGTCGCTTGCGGCCCGCCTTGCCGATGCTGAGATTCATGTGTTCGGCGTTGCCGATCGAGCCGATGGTCGCCCGGCACTCGGACGACACGCGCCGCACCTCGCCGGACGGCAGCGTCACCTGCGCCCACTTGCCCTCGCGGGCGGTCAGCGTGGCGCTGGTGCCGGCGCTGCGACAGATCTGTCCGCCGCGTCCGGGCTGCAGTTCCAGGTTGTGGATCGTCATGCCGAGCGGAATGATCCGCATCGGCAGACAATTGCCGAGGCGCGGCTCCGCCTTGTCGCCGGACATGATCTTGTCGCCGGCCTTGAGGTTCTCGGGAGCGAGGATGTACGTCTTGGTGCCGTCCTCGTACAGAAGCAGCGCGATGCGGGCGGAGCGGTTCGGGTCGTACTCGATGGAAACGACCGTGGCCCAGACGCCGTCCTTGCGCCGCTTGAAGTCGATGATGCGGTACATGCGCTTGGTGCCGCCGGAGCGGAAGCGCGTGCAGACGATGCCCTGGTTGTTGCGGCCGCCCGTCTTCTTGTGGGGGACCAGCAGCGACTTTTCCGGCTTCTTCTTGCGGTCGGTGATGTCCGCGAAGTCGCTCACCGACCCGCCGCGCCGGCCCGGAGTCGTCGGCTTGTATTGACGGATGCCCATGACGATATCCCCACGACTCGCCCGCCGCTCGCGGCTTCGCACTTGCGAAGCCGCGAGCGGCGGGCGAACCACTAAAAGAACTCGATCTTGTCTTCCGGGTGCAGCGTGACGATGGCCTTCTTCCAGTGCGCCAGGCGCCCGAGCTTGGAGCGGTAGCGCCGCGCCTTGCCCTGCCGGTTCTGGGTGCGGACCTTCTCGACGCGCACGTTGAACAGTTCCACGACGGCGGCTCGGATCTCGTCCTTGGTCGCCCAGAGGTTGACCTCGAACGAGTAGGCGTTGTGGTGGGTGAACTGGTGCGTGCCCTTCTCGGTGACGAGCGGCCGCAGAATCACCTGGTGCGGCTCTAGCTCCGGCCCGCGCGTTCGGCCCCGGGGTGCCTGTGGTGCCATGACTCGAATCCCTTATCGCTTACTTGGCGGCTTCGCCGTTCTTGCCCCGCTCCCGCAACTCCTCGAGCGCCGCTTTCGTCAGCACGAGGCGCTTCTGGCGGAGGATCGTGTAGGCGTTGAACTGCGACGCCGGCAGCAGCTCGACGCCGTGGATGTTGCGCGCCGAGCGAAACAGCTTCTCGTGGCTCTCGCGTGCCGTGGCGGCGGCTTCCTTCTTCTGCTGATCCGTCTCCGTCGCCGCGACGTGGGGCGGGCTGACGGTGCCGATCAGCACCGTGGTGTCGGCCAGCTTCAGCGCCTTGAGGGCGGCGGCCAGCGGCTTCGTCTTGATCTCGGTGACGCTCAGGTCATCGACGATGATGACCTCGTTATCCTGGAGCTTGCCGAGGATCGCCATGCGCGTGGCGGCGCGGACGGCTTTCTTGGGCAGGTGGTACTCGTAGTCGCGCGGCTTGGGACCCTTGGCCGTGCCGCCGCCGCGCCGCTTGTTGGTGCGCTTGGTGCCGACGCGGGCGTTGCCGGTGCCCTTTTGGCGGAACAGCTTCTTGGTGCTGCCGGCCACTTCGCCGCGGCGGAGCGTCGAGTGCGTGCCCGCCCGCTGGTTGGCGAGGTGCATCACGACGACTTCGTGCAGCAGTTGGCGGTTGACGGTGCCGCCGAACTCCGCCGGGTCGACCTGCACGGTGCCGACGCTTTCGCCCTGGCGGTTATAAACAGTCAACGTCAACGGGCCAGTGCTGGCTGGCGTCTCGGAGGTAGACACGACTCAAACCTCTGGTCTGCGGGGCCTGGCGGGCGTCCCCGGACGGCAGTGCGAAATAAGCTCGCCGACTTCCTGTTCGCCGGAGCGCCCAGGGTGTCGGAGACACGTCGGACGGCGGTGTCGTAGTGGGGGACATCCGGGCGCGTGAGGCACCCGAATCCGGTGCTTCGGTCCTTGCCTGACGGCAGCACCACGAGGCAGGCAATCGCTCCGGTGTATCATGCGAAATCGAGCCGCGGCCGGCAAGAGTTGCTTGCCGGCCGCGGCTCGATTTCCGCGCGAACCCTCACGTGCCCTGCGCCGTCATGACGCGGATCTTGATGTCCACGCCCGGAGGCAGCGACAGGCCCTTGTTGAGGGCCTCGATCGTCTTGCCGGTCGGCTGCATGATGTCGATGAGGCGCTTGTGCGTCCGGATCTCGAACTGCTCGCGCGACTTGCGGTCGATGTGCGGGCTGCGCAGTACCGTATAGCGCTCGATGCGCGTCGGCAGCGGGATCGGGCCGGTGACGACCGCGCCGGTGCGCTGGGCGGTGTCGACGATCTCGTGCGCCGTGCGATCCAGGACTTCGTGGTCGTACGCTTCCATCCGGATGCGTATCCGCTCGTTCGTGAACCCCGCCAAGGAAGCCTCCCCACATCTTCTATCGGTGCCGTCCTCGTTTTCCAACCCCATTTGGAAAGAGTAAAGGTAGTGAGCGCCCCAACCCCTGTCAAGGGAGGATTCGTCCAATTCCTCACGGCGCCCGCTTCACCTCAAGCGTCAGGACGCCCAGCCCCTCGGCCCGCTCCGTCGCCGCGTAGGCGCGGGCGACGAGCTTGCGCCACGGCAGCTTTTCGGGCAACTCCACGGACGCCTCGAACCGCCCGCCCTTGACGGTCAACTCTCTGGTGAAGAGGGAGAATTCGTTGGCCCGTTCGTGCCGCTCGACCACGGCCTTGTCCCGCGCCGCGCCGGGCGCCGGCGGCAGGGCAACGCTCTCCGCCGGGTCGCTGTCGCGCGGCCGTTCGACGACCAACCGCACCCGTCCGCCTTCCAGCCGCGGCGGGGCTTCCCCCGACAGCGTGAGGCGGCCGCGCGGCGTCACGTCGCCGGTCACGCCCAGGGTGACGTCGCGCGGGACCGACGGCAGGCGCAGCGCCGGGTCGCCGAGGAGGACGAACATTTCCTGGTGCTCGCGGCGCTGCACCGCCTGGGGAAGGGACGGGTCGCCGTCGGCCGCGTCGAGGAGGCGGTACGTCAGCGCGTCGATTTTCCCCTTCGCCAGTCCTTCTTTCAGCCGCAGCCAGGCGCCGCCGAGGCGCTCGGGCGGTTTCGGGCCGAGCAAGCTGTCGGTGAACGCCTCCGACGCCAGCTTGACCATCGCGGCGAAGCACTCGCCGTGCGAGCCGAGGACGGCGGCCGGCCCGCCGGCGTTGCGGATCGCGGCGATACCGTATCCCTCACAGGGCTTGCCGGCGAGTTGACAGCCGTAACAGCCGAACGTCGCGAACACGCCCGGCCCGCGCGCGATCGTCAGCTTCGCCCAGTCGTCGCCGGAGAGGAAGCGCTCCCGGTTGGCGTAAAAGCCTGTGGCGTTGGAGTGACCCAGGTAGAGCGTCAGCGCCTGCCCCTCTTCGACGTAGCGGCGGGCGCGCTCGTGGCACTGGTCGTCGGGGAGGGTGAAGCGCGACTGCGAGTTGTGGTACAGCGCCTTGCCGTGCCACGCCGGGTCGATGCGGGCGAGCTGGGCGACCGCCATGCGCTCGACGACGGCGTCAATGACGGGGTTAAATTCCGGCGCCCCGGCCAGCACGGTCAGGCGCCGCTTCCACTCCCCCGGCCGGTCGTCGCGCTCGTAGTCGAGCGTCTTGCGGACCATGACGCGCGCCTCGTCGGCGGAGCGCGCCGGCAGGCGGCCGACGGCGACGGCGGGCAACAAATCCTCGCCCGGCGAGCCGTAGCCGTTGTCGCTCGGCCGGTTCTTCATGCGGCCCGCGCCGCCGGGCAGGGGCGGCACGGCCGCGCCGGCTTCGGCCTCGACGGCGCCGACGAGGAGGACGTAACTGGTCCCGTCGAAGTCGCGGCACAGCTTCGTGACGCGGTCGCGCAGGCGGTCCGCCTTCCCGGAGCGGACGTCCTCCGGGCCGAGGACGTCGGTCGTCGTGACGAGGGTGACGCGCATCCCCTGGGCGGCGCGGTGCCGGCCGAGCGGCTCGACGGCCTCGCGGAAGTCCGGGGCGGTCACGGCGATCCATTGCGCGCGCGGGGCGTCGGCGGCGGGGACGCGGCCCACGGCCAAGAAGAACGTTAGCAGAGCAAACCAGGTCCGTCCGGTCATGGGAGAGTCTCCTCGGGCTCCGTCACACGAGTTTGCCGGGCGACGACGAAGAAGGCCGTCAGCGCGAGGAGCAAGATAGCCTCGCGCGCGGCCAGGACGACAAGCGGTGTCCGCTCCGGGAACGGCAGCCGCCGCGGCGGGAAGGTGTATGTCGTTCCCAACGCCCAGAGCCACACGCCGAGCCCCGAGACGCGAGCGAGCAGCGGCGCGACGACCAGGCCGGCGCGCGCGCGCGGCGTGGGGACCGCCGCGATGAGGAAGCTCGCCTGTGCCAGTGATAGCAGACCCAGCAGATGCCACAAGCCGGCGTCCCGCGGCGGCGGGACGGGGTGCGAAGCGTCGTCGGAGGGTTGGAATAGCTCCCAGGCCCAGGCGTCGCCGCGCGGCGTCATGCCGAGGACGTCGAAGAGGTCGCGCGGCCGGGTCAGCGCCCAGAGCCCGCCGGCGAGGGCGTCGGCGGCGGCCAGCACGAGCAGGACGCGCAAGACCGGCACCCCGCGACCCCGCCTCTCGGCCGAAACCATCGAACGCCTCCTCGCGTGCCTCGCCCCCGAGATGATGCTAGCAGTCCGGCCGACTCCGTCCACGGACTCGGCCCACGCGCCGCGGCGAGCGCGAAAGTTCGTCCCCGGCGCGAATCGGCGGCAGCGCCCCGTTTCATGAGCTAGCTTTGGAAAACGGCGGACGCGGTGCGCTCATCGAAAGAGGAGTCTCGTGAGTCGGGCGGGGGAGGCCATTCGGACGTCTCTCCCCTGTCTCCGCGCCGGCCGACCTGTCGGAGAAAAGACATGTCCTCGTTGCGCGTCCTCTACGTCCTGGCGGACCCACGGTCGGAGGTCGAGGCCGTGCGCGGCGCCCTGGAGCGCGCCGCGCCGGGCGAATTCCAGCTCACGAGCGTCGCGACGCCGAAAGAGGCCGTCGAGCTGCTGCGCGCGTCGCGCTACCACGCCGTCCTGCTCGAAGTGCCCCGGTGCGGGGGCGGGATCGAGGAGGCGGTGCGCGCCCTGCACGACGGGGGGCCGCTGGCGCCGCTCGTCCTGCTGACGTCCGCGAGCCACGCCGCCGCCTGCTCCCGCCTCGTCGGCCCGCTGGCGCGCGAATGTCTCGTCAAGGAATCGCTGAAGACGCAGACCCTCGTGGAGGTGCTGCGCGGCGCCGCGACGCGCTTCCCGTTCGCCGCGGCCGAGGACGCCCGCCTGCGCGACGCGCTCACGGGGCTGCCGAACCGGCGCGGGCTGCTGGCACTGGCCGAGGGGCTCGGCGTCGCGCCGGGCCGGGGCCGCAAGGGGCTGACGGTCGTGTCGGTCGACGTCGCCGGCCTCGGCGCCATTAACGAGACGTTCGGCCTCCCGTTCGGGGACGACGCGGTGATCGAGTGTGCCCGCCTGCTGCGGCGGTCGTTCCGGGGGACCGATTTACGCGCCCGCGTCGGCGGCGACGAGTTCGCGGTACTGGCGCCGGGGGCGCCGGAGTCGGCCGGCCCCGTGCTGACGGCGCGGCTCGCCGCCGCGGTGCGCTCGCACAACGAGCACGCGGGGCGGGCCTTCACCCTGGCCCTGCACGTCGGGCTGGCCTCGTCCGACGCGCCCGAGCCCGGCACCGTCGAGGAGCTGCTGGCGCGGGCGGAGGAGGCGCGGCGCCGGCGCAAGAAGACGTCGTCGGCCCCAGGCCGCGTAGACCGCCCGCTGGCGATGCGGTAGGCTGATCGGGCCGGCCCGGGTGGTGGAATCGGCAGACACACGGCACTTAAAATGCTGTTCTCCGTAAGGGGAGTGCGGGTTCGAGTCCCGCCCCGGGCACTGCTCAATGCCCCGCCGGTTTGCCCCATTGCACCGGCTGCGACGGCGACTCCTTCAACCCCGCGCTCGGCCGCACCGCCCCGCCGACGCCCAGCGACTCGGGGTGACGCGCGATCTTGTCGGCGAACACCTCCACGTCGCGCAGCGCCCGGTCGACGCGCGGCATCAGCCGGCCGACGCCGCAAACGATCTCGTCCAGCCGGTTGTACAGCGACGGGTCGGTGAGGAAGCGCTTCAGCGTGCCGTCGCTCTTGTCCAGCGCCTTGAACAGCGCCTGCACGTCCGCCAGCACCTCGTTCAGCCGTGCCGTGCTCTCGTCGAGGTTCTTGACGACGCTGCCGCCGCGCTCCGCCAGCGGCTTCGTCGCCTGCTGCAAGTTGCCGAGAACCTCGTCCGTCTTGCCGACCGCGTCGCCGACGCGGCGCATCGTCTTCTGGCCCTCCTTGACGAACTCCTCCGTGTTCTGGCTCAGCGACTTGAGGTTCTGCGTCCCTTCGCGGACGTTGCGGAGGATCAGATTGAGGTTCGCCTGATTCTCGTCGTTGAGGACATTGCCGACGCGGCGGAGCGTGCGATTGAGGCTATCGACGGTCTCCTCGATCTTCTTCTCGTTCGTCTCGACGAGGAGCTTGACGCGCTCGCCGACCTTCTGCCAGGTGATGAGCGTCGCCTGGATCTCGGTGTTGGTCTTCTTCAGGTCGGGAATGCTCTCCCTCGTCGCCTTCGCCAACTCGCCGACCTCCGTGGCGGCCTTGCGCACCTCGTCGTTGGTCTTCTTCAACTCGGGGAACGTCTCCTTCGCCGTTTGGGCCAGTTCGCCGACCGCGACGGTCGTTTTCTTGACCTCGGGGACGGTCTCCCTCACGGCCTTGGCCAACTCGCGGACCTCGTCGTTGGTCTTCTTCAGGTCGGGGACCATCTCCTTGGTCGCCTTGCCGAGGTCGCGGTACTCTTTAAGAGTTTCCTCCATGAGGGGGGCGAGTTTCTCGAAGCGCTGCACCGACTTGCGGATGTCGTTGAGCGTCTCCTGCGTGGTCGGCAGGACGTCGCCGGCCTGGGTCAGCAGGTTCGTGAAGGTCGGCTGCGGCACGCCGGCGAGTTCGGCGCCGGCTTCGACGGGGCCGCGGTCGGCGTCGGGGTCGGGGCGGCGCGGCAGAAAGTCGATCGACACGTCGCCGCCGAGCAGGCCGTGGACGATCGTCGGCACCTCGTTCTTGCGGATGGTGTGCGGCCGCTCGACGAGGATGACGGCGCGCACCTCGCCGGTCTCGTCGTCGAGGTCGATGCGGCGCACCTCGCCGACGCGCACGCCGGAGCGGCGCACCGGCGTGCCGGGGCCGACGCCGGGCGCCTGCGGGAAGCGAACGACGTACTCGTTGCCGCGCGTCAGCACGCGCGGGAAGCTGCCGAACAGCGTAATCAGCACCGCGAGCAGCAGCAGCGCCGCCAGCACGAAGACGCCGATGCGAAACTTCATCGCCTGCTCGTTCATGGGGGAACTCCTCCGCCGCTCGCGGCTTCGCACATGATGCCAAGCCGCAAGCGGCTATCGCGCCAGCTCCGTGAGTCGCTCGCGCGCCTCGCCCTCGACGAACTGGCGCACGCGCGGGTCGGGGCAGCGCGTCAGCTCGTCCGGGGTGCCGTCGAAGACGACCTGCGCCTCGCCCGCCTTCAGCCGCGCCAGCGGGTAGAGCATCACCACCCGATCGGCCACTTTTCGCACCGTTCTCATCTCGTGCGTCACTACCACGCTCGTCACCGGCTGGCGGCCGCGCACGCCGAGGATCAGCTCGTTGATGACGTCCGTCATGATCGGGTCGAGCCCGGTCGTCGGCTCGTCGTAGAGCATCACTTCCGGGTTGATGGCCAGCGCCCGCGCCAGGCCGACGCGCTTGCGCTGGCCTCCCGACAGCTCCGCCGGCTTCTTCGCCTCGACGCCCGGCGGCAGGCCGACTTCCTGGAGGCGCTGACGCACAATCTCCGCGATCTCGCGCTCCGGGTGGCTCCGCTGGGCGCGCGGCCCGAAGGCGACGTTATCGTAGACCGACAGACTGTCGAACAGCGCCGCCCCCTGGAACAGCAGGCCGAAGCGCAGCCGCTGCGCCGTCAGGTCGCGCTCGTTGAGGCCGG
This sequence comes from Gemmatales bacterium, assembly GCA_038229635.1. Classification (GTDB taxonomy): domain Bacteria; phylum Planctomycetota; class Planctomycetia; order Gemmatales; family Gemmataceae; genus DATFNV01. The sequence goes on along the minus strand of JBBROG010000018.1, from coordinate 22,787 downwards.
CGAGGACGCGGCCGTCGAACAGCACGCGCCCCGCCGTCGGCCGCAGCAGCGCGATGACGAGCTTCAGCAGCACCGTCTTGCCGCAACCGCTCTCGCCGATGACCACAAGCGTCTCGCCGCGGCGCACCTGCAGGTCGACGTCGCGCAGCACCGGCTGCGTACCGAATTGCATCGCCACGCGCTCGAAGGCGATCAGCGGTCCGGCGCTCATGGGAAATCCTCACAGCGACCGCGGCCCCAGGGACGGCCACAGCGCGTCGTACAGGTTGTTGAGGAACAGGGCGATGAAGAAGTCGAGCGCGAGGATGGCGATGAACGACGCCACGAACGCCTCCGTCGCGGCGCGGCCGACGCCCTCGGCGCCCGGCCGGCTGTGGAAGCCGCGGTGGCAACTGACCACGGCGATGGCGGCGCCGAAGAACGTCGGCTTGATGAGCCCGGTGATGATGTCCCACAGGCTCAGGAAGTTCTGCGCGTGCTGCCAGTAGTAATACGCCTCGACGTGGTAGACGCGGATGCAGATCAGAGCGCCGCCCATGACGCCCATGAAGTCGGCCATGACCGTCAGCAGCGGGATCAGCAGCACGCACGCCAGGAAGCGCGGCACCACCAGGTGATGCACCGGGTTGGCGCCGAGGCAGCTAATCGCGTCGATCTGCTCGGTGACGCGCATCGTCGCCAGCTCGGCGGCCATCGCGCTGCCGATGCGGCCGGCGAGCATCGTCGCCGCCAGCACCGGCCCCAGCTCGCGTACCACGGAGACGTTGATGATGCCGCCGAGGTGCGACGCCAAACCGAACTGGTGGAACTGCCCGTAGGACTGCACGGCGAGGACCATGCCGATGAACATGCCGGTGATGGCGACCACCGACACGCTCTGCACGCCGACGGCGTAGAGCGCCGGGACGAGCGTACCGAGGCCGGGGCGGCGGCGCACCATCCAGGCGAGCGTCTGGCCGGCGAACAGGCCGACGTCGCCCAGTCCGACCAGCGCGCCGTAGATCGCCCCGCCGAGTACCGAGGGGCCGCCGTTCACGTCCCTGTCAGCGGTCGCCATCGTCGTGACTCCTGCCCGAGCCGCTTGCGGCTTCGCAAGTCGCGAGGCCGCAAGCGGCGATCTCCTCCCCCCAAATCCATCGGCCGCGCCGAGAGGCCGGGAAAAAGAAAAGGCTCGCGGGGACGAGGCAAGACCGGCCTGACGCTCTCGTAACGACGATTATTCCGCGACGGGGAGCGCTTCCGGAATGATCTCCTCGACGGGCAAGGCTTCGGGGATCGCCGCCCAGCGCCGCGCCGCTTCGGCCCGCCGCACCATCGCCAGCTCGAGCTGCCCGACGACCGCGATGAACAGACCGATGAACATCAGGAACGGGTTGAACTGCGCGCCCAAGAACACGATTCCGACCGCGAACAGGGCGATGCCGGCGGCGAACACCAGGCCGACGGCCGCGGCAACCTCCGTCGCCCGCACGCGATCGATGACCAGCGACAGCAGGCCGCGCAGGACGCGGCCGCCGTCCATCGGGAACGCCGGTACCATGTTGAAGACCACCAGCATGAGGTTGCTGACCAGCAGGTGGAAGACGAAGCTCGCGCCGGGGGGAGCCGCGTCCTCGCCCAACAAGGTGACGCGGCCGACGCCCAGCGCCGCGAGGACGACCGCGAGGACGAGGGCGACGGCGAGATTGACGGCCGGGCCGGCGAGGGCGATGAAGATTTCGTCCGCGGGGCGGCGGATGACCCCCTCCAGCCGGGCCACCCCGCCGATGGGGTAGAGGGTGATGTCGCGCGTCGGGATGCCGTAGGCTCGGGCCGTGAGGGCGTGGCCGAACTCGTGCATGAGGACGCAGCCGAAGACGGCGGCGACGAGAGCCATCATCGTCAGGATGGTCGTCAGCCCGGCGTCGCGGCTGTTGAACACGACCCAGAGGAACACGAGGAAAAACGTCGGGTGAACGTACACGCCGACGCCGAACAACCGGCCGAGTTTCCAGGAGCGGAGCATGACGGGCCTGACTTTCCGAGGTTGAGAGAGCGAAGACCGGGCACGGCCTTTCCCTCGACGGGCGAACCCCCCACAATGATTCTAGGGGCGCGGTCCGGCGGCGCGGCGCGGAAAACGACGCGGCGGGGGCAGGGAAGTCCCGAACCTCCGCCGGCCCCGGCGCCCTCTAACAGAGCGAGAGGTGAGAGCGAGACGCCTCGCGTCCGAGGCCGTCGCGCCCCCACCGCACCCAGCAGGAGAAGCCTCGATGAAGCGCAACCAGAAGGGGGCCAAGCGGCGGCGGCGGCAAATCCGGGTCTGGACTCTGACCCAGGCTCGTGCCGTCGTGCCGTACCTCTCTTCCGTGGCGCGGTCGCTGCGCGAGCACCGGCTCGACGCGGCGACGCACCACCTGGCCGCGGAGCGATTGGCGCGCCGCCCCGGCCGTCCCGACCGCGCCACCCTCACCGCCCGGACCGACGCCGCCCGAGCCGCCGACGAGGCGGACGCCCGCTACGACGCCGCCCTCGAAGAGTTGCACGCGCTCGACATCTACCCCCTCGACCCTGTCGCCGGCCAGTTTCTCATCCCCTTCGTCCACGGCGAAGATTTGGCCTGGTACGTCTTCGACCTGTTCAACGCCGAACCCCTCCAATCGTGGCGCTTCCAGAGCGACCCCCTCGACACGCGCCGAACCGTTGCCGAACTCGAACAGGAGCCGGTCGACGGCACCTGGCTCGCCTGAAGCGTGCCGCCTACCGTCTCGCGCCCGCATGGGGTCACGCGGGCGCGAGACGGCAAGCCGCTACTCCGGCGCGCGAACGATGACATTGTCGATCAGCCGCGTCGTGCCGAACTTGACCGCCAGCGCCAGCATGACCTCGCCGGCGATCTCCTCGATGGGTTGAAGTGTCTTCGCATCGACGACCTCGGCGTAGTCGAGGACGGCGCCCAGCGTCGCCTCGACGCGCGCCGCCAGCGCCCGCCGCACCGACGCCGCGTCGCGCTCGCCGCGCTCGATCAGCGCCTGCCCTTCGCGCAGCGCCGCGTAGACCGCCGGCGCCTCCCGCCGCTGCTCCTCGTCGAGGTAGACGTTGCGCGACGACAGCGCCAGCCCGTCCGGCTCGCGCACCGTCGGACAGACGCGCACCTCGACCGGCACGTTCAGGTCGTCGACCATCTGCCGGAGGAGCCGCGCCTGTTGGCCGTCCTTGTGGCCGAAGAAGGCGACGTCGGGTTGGACCATGTGGAACAGCTTCAGCACCACCGTCGCCACGCCGCGAAAGTGCCCCGGCCGCGCCCGCCCTTCCATGCCGTCCTGCAAGCCGGTCACCTCGACGGTCGTGTGAAAGCCCGGCGGGTAGACCGTCGCCGCCTCGGGGACGAAGGCAAGGTCGGCGCCTTCGCGGCCGCACAGGTCGAGGTCGTTTTCCAGGGGGCGCGGGTAGCGTTGCAAGTCCTCGTGCGGGCCGAACTGCGCCGGGTTGACGAAGACCGACACGACGACGAAGCCGGTCGCGGCGCGGGCGGCGCGGATCAGGGCGGCGTGCCCTTCGTGGAGGGCGCCCATCGTCGGCACGAGGCCGATATTCAAGCCACGGCGGCGGGCGTCGGCGACGGACCGGCGCACCTCCCCGACGGTGGCGACGACGGTCGGTTTCACGGCGTTCCTTTCGCCCGCGCGGCCAGCAGCAGCTCCAGGTAAGAGCGGCGCTCGTTCGCGGTCAGACCCAACTCCCTGGCGGCGTCGAGCACCACCTGACGGGCGGCGTCGAGTCGCTCCTCCGGCGCCTGGATTTCCAACTCGGCGTAGCGGCCCACGCCCTCGACGTCGTCGAGCGTCACCTCGACGGGGAAGCCGCCGCGCTCCAGGTGAAAAAGGCGGCGGCGTTTGCGCACCACGGCGACGGGGCGGTAGCTCAACAGGGTCAGCAGACGCGCGAAGTCGGACGCGGCGTCGTCGCCGTCCGCGAGCGGCACTTCGACTTCGGTGCGCGTCTTGGTCGTGGCGTCGCGCTTCGGACCCTTGTAGGTGACGAAATTCTTGGCGCCGATGCGGCGCAGGCGCAGCGCCTCGTCGGTGACGGCGAAGTCGCGGTCGGGGGCGTTGAAGTAGTGGTCGGCGTCGTCGCGCGGCTCGCCCTCGCGGGCGCCCCACGCGCTCAGGCGCCGTTCGAGGTCGGCGAAGTCGGCGTTGGCGTACTTGACTTCGACTTCGAGCATGGCCCCTTCTTTCTCCCCTCTCCCCAAAGGGGAGAGGGGGGTGAAGCGCCGCCCCGTGTCAGCTAGAATCATGGCAGCGGTCCGACGAGGAATCCAGGCGGATTTGCCGAAAGGGAGCCCATGTCCGAGTTCCGTACCGTCTGCCGGGTCGACGAACTGCCGGCCGGGGAAGGCAAGACGGTGTCCGTCAACAACAAACTCGTCGCCGTCTTCCGCGACGGCGACGGCTATTTCGCCCTCGACGACTTCTGCCCGCACATGGGCGCCTCGCTCAGCGGCGGCTACGTCGCCCATGGCGTCGTCACCTGTCCCTGGCACGCCTGGCGCTTCCGCCTCCGAGATGGCGCCTGGGCTGACAACCCGCGCATCAAGATCGGCTGTTACGAGGTCCGCGTCGCGGGCGACGAAGTGCAAGTGCAAGTTCCCCCTCCGCCTCCTCCAAAAATCTGACGGGAGATCGACCATGTCGCGCACGCGCCTGCCGCTCCTCGCCGCGCTGCTTCTGCTCGCCCTGGCGGCGCCGGCCCTGCCCCAGCCCGGCGCCCGGCCGGCGGCGCGGCCGGCGCCGCGCTTGCAACCCGTCGCCGAGACGCGCCTGCTCATGGAGGGCCTCGCCGCCGCCAACTTCCACGGCCTGGAACGCCAACTCAAGGAGCGGCCGCGCCAGCCGGAAGCGTGGGCCTTCGCCCGCGGCCAGGCGCTGCTGCTCGCCGAGACGGCCAACCTGCTCATGATGCGCCCGCCGCGCAACAACGGACAGGAGGCGTGGATGGAGCGCTCGTCCGAATTGCGTGAGGCGGCGACGGCACTGGCGCGCGACGCCGCCTCGCGCGACTTCGACCGCTGCCAGAAGGGCGTCGTCGCCGTCGCCAACGCCTGCAACCGCTGCCACCAGACCTTCCGCGTCCCCGTCGAGATCGTCCCCTTCGAGGAGAACAAGCGATGAATGCGCTGCTCTTGGCCCTCGCCCTCGCCGTCCCGGCCGCCGACAAGGAGGAAGGCTTCGTCCCGCTGTTCGACGGTAAGACCTTCGACGGTTGGGAGGGCGATTTGAAGACCTTCCGCATCGAAGACAAGGCGATCGTCGGCGGCATGCTCAAGGAGCGCGTCGCGCGCAACGAGTTCCTGACGCACAAGAAGGAGTTCGCCGACTTCGAGCTGCGCCTGAAGTTCAAGCTGCTGGGCGAGGGCGTCAACGGCGGCGTGCAGATCCGCAGCCGCCGGATCCCGAAGCACCACGAGATGATCGGCTACCAGGCCGACCTCGGCGACGGCTACTGGGGCGCCCTGTACGACGAGTCGCGCCGCAACAAGGTCCTCGCCGCCCCGAAGAAGGAGGAGATCGCCAAAGTCCTCAAGCGCGAGGACTGGAACGACTACGTCATCCGCTGCGAGGGGAAGCGCATTCGTCTGTGGGTCAACGGCCTGGCGACGGTCGATTACACGGAGGCGGACGACAAGATCGAGCAGCGCGGCCTGATCGGCCTGCAGATCCACGGCGGTAAGCCGAGCGAGGCGTGGTACAGGGACATTCGCATCAAGGAATTGAAATAATCTCGTTTAGCGGCGACCCGCAGGGGAGCGCTTTCGCGCCGCCCCGAGGTCGGTCGCTAAACGAAGGAGTCTCACTCGGCGACGAGTTTTTTCGGGTCGAGGACGACGTGCTTGACCCGTTGTCGCTTCCAGGTGTAGGTGACGTGGACGAGCCCGTCCGCCGCCTGGATGACGGCGGGGTAGCTGTACTCGCCCGGCTCGCTCTCCAACACAAGAGCCGAGTGCCACGCCTTGCCGTCCGCGCTCACGGCGACGTTGAGCGGGCTGCGGCCGCGCGGCGTGTGGTTGTAGACGAGCAGGTGTCGGCCGTCGGCGAGGGTGACGGCGTCGGTGCCGGAGTTGGGGTTCGGCAGCGCCGTCAGCGTCATTTCGCCCCACGTCTTGCCGTTGTCCTCCGACCAGACCTCGAACACCTTCCCCTGCCGCGTCCGGCCGACGGCTTGCAATTGACCACCTTTGTGGAAAAGAATACTCGGCTGAATGGCGCCGAGCTTCTTGCCGTCGTTGACCGGCGGCGTCGCCGTCCAGGTCTTGCCGAGGTCGGTGGAGCGCTCGAAGTGGACGCGCCAGCCGTCGTGCTCGGTGCTGGTCGGGCAGAGGATCGCGCCGTCGGCGAGTTGCACCGGCTTGTTCTTGATCGGCCCGAGGATGCCGTCGGGCAGCCGCCGCGCCTCGGACCAACTCTTGCCGTCGTCGCCGGACGTGCGTAACATGCCCCACCACTTGCTCGGACTGGGACCGACTTTGTAGAAGAGCATCAGCGGGCCGTCTTTAGGCCGAAAGAGGACGGGGTTCCAGCAGGGGAAGCGCTCGCCGTCGGACTGCACGCCGTTGGCGGCCTCGGCGGGTGCCGTCCAGGTGCCGCCCTCGCGGCGCGACAGCCAGATGCCGACGTCCTTGTGCTTCTCGTGGGTGCCGCCGAACCAGGCGGCGACGAGGCCGCTTTTCGTCTCGACGAGGGTCGAGGCATGGCACTGGGCGAACGGCGCCTTCTGGTAGACGAATTCCGACGCGACCAGACCCGGTTGGCCGGCGTCGGCGGGGGGCAGGGACAGGGTGAGCAGGGCATATAGGCCGAGGCATGACGACATGACGATTCTCCTTGCGTGTCCAGGCCGAGACCGGGCTATTCTCGGCCGGCGAGCGATAAAACGCAAGGAGCGCTAAGCCGCGAGCGGCGGTCATTCGACGACTTCGAGCGTCGCCCGCGCTTCCTTCTTGTCGCCGTCGCGGAGGAACGCGACCGTCACCGCGTCGCCCGCCTTGTACTGGTCCAGCGCCGCGAACAGGTCGTTGCCGGAGTGGATTTTCTTGTCGTCGATGCCGACGATGACGTCGCCGAGGGCGACTTCGCGGCGCTCGTCGAGGCGCGTGCCGCGCAGGCCGGCCTTCTGGGCGGGGCTTTTGGGCACCACCTGGATGACGAGCGCCCCGTCCTCCACGCCGAGCCGCTGCGCCTGCTGGTCCTCCGCGAGCTGCACGCCGAGGCGCGGCCGCACCACCTTGCCGTGGGCGATCAACTGCGGCACCACGCGGTTCACCTCGTCGACCGGGATCGCGAAGCCGATGCCCTGCGCCTCGGCGCGGATGGCCGCGTTGACGCCGATCAGCCGCCCCGAGCTGTCCAGCAGCGGGCCACCCGAGTTGCCGGGGTTGATCGGCGCGCTCGTCTGGATGACGCCGCGGATCGGCCGGCCGGTCACCGACTCGATCTCGCGCCCGAGGGCGCTGACGACGCCGGTCGTCAGCGACTGGTCCAGCCCGAAGGGATTGCCGATGGCGAACGTCTTCTGGCCGACTTGCAGGTCGTGCGACGTGCCGACGGCGATCGCCTTCATCTTCTCCTTCGGCGCCCGGATGCGGATGACGGCGAGGTCCTTGTCCGGGTAGCCCCAGATCTCGCGGCTGTCGTAGCTGGTCTGGTCCGCGAGGATGACGCGGGCGACGCTCGCCCCCTGGACGACGTGGTAGTTGGTGACGACCCAGCCGTTCTCGTCCCAGACGATGCCGGTGCCGCTGCCGCGCGGCACCTCCTGCACGTTGAGCGAGAACGAGTCGCGCCGCTCCGTCAGGTTGGTGACGTGGACGACGGACGGCGAGACGGTTTTGAAGAGGGCGATGGTCGCCTTCTCGTCCGCCGCCAGGTCGCCGGCCGGCGTGACGGCGCGCGGCTGCGCGTTCGGGTCGAGGGCGCCGTGCCGCGCCGGCCAGAGGAGGTAAACCAGTCCGCCGAGCAGCGCCGCCACGAAGACGAGCAGGGCCACGAACGGCCAGGCCGACGGGCCGGCGCGGCGCGCCGGGCGGTAAGGGTCGTAGGTCGACATCAGGGAAATCTCACCGAAGGAGCCGCTCGCGGCTTGGCGGAATCGCCAAGCCGCGAGCGGCCTTCTTTCACGCCACCGTCGTCAGGTGCAACCGCTGCGACAGCCCCGGAATGACGGCGGTCAGCGCGTCCTCGATGCGTTCCGCGAGGACGAATTCCATCTCGCGGCGCACCTGCTCCGGCAGCTCGCGGAGGTCCCTCTCGTTGTCGCGCGGCACGATCACGCGGCGGAGGCCGGCCCGCCGCGCCGCCAGCACCTTTTCCTTGACCCCGCCGACCGGGAAGACGAGGCCGCTCAGCGTGATCTCGCCCGTCATGGCAGTGTCGCTCCGCGCCGGCAGGTTCGTATACAAGGACGCGAGGGCCGTCACCATCGCCACGCCCGCCGACGGCCCGTCCTTCGGCACGGCGCCGGCGGGGACGTGGACGTGGACGCCCGCGTGGCGGAACAGGTCCGAGTCGATGCCGAACTGCTCGGCGTGCGACCAGACGTAAGTCCGCGCCGCCTTCGCCGACTCGCGCATCACGGCTCCGAGTTGTCCGGTGAGCCGCAAGCCTTTGGCGTCGGGCAGCAGGCTCGCCTCGACGTACAGCACCTCGCCGCCGGCCTCCGTCCAAGCCAGGCCGGTCGACACGCCGGGTTGCAAGTCCTTCCGCGCCGCCTCCTGGCGGAAGCGCTCCGACCCGAGCAGGTCGGACAGGTCTTCCGGGCCGACCGTGACCGCTTCGCTCTGACCTTCCGCGAAGCGCCGGGCCACCTTCCGGGCGATACGCCCGAGGTTGCGCTCCAGCTCGCGCACGCCGGCCTCGCGAGTGTAGCGGGCGACGACGCGGCGGATCGTCTCGTCGGGGACGTTCAGCTGCTCCGGCGTCACGCCCGCCTCCTTGAGTTGGCGCGGCACCAGGTAGCGGCGGGCGATTTGCATCTTTTCCTCCTCGGCATAGCCCGACAGGCGCAGCAGCTCCATGCGGTCCAGCAGCGGCCTCGGGATCGTGTCGAGCGCGTTCGCCGTGGTGAGGAACAGCACCTTCGACAGGTCGAACGGCAGGTCGAGGTAGTTGTCGCGGAACGTGTTGTTCTGCGCCGGGTCGAGCACCTCGAGCAGTGCCGCCGCCGGGTCGCCACGGAAGTCGTGGCCGAGCTTGTCGACCTCGTCGAGCATCAGCACCGGGTTGTTGACGCCGGCGCGGCGGATCGCCTGGATGAGCCGGCCCGGCATGGCGCCGATGTAGGTGCGCCGGTGGCCGCGCAACTCCGACTCGTCGTGCAAGCCGCCCAGCGACAGCCGCTCGAACTTGCGCCCCAGCGCCCGCGCGACCGACTGCCCGAGTGACGTCTTGCCGACGCCCGGCGGGCCGACCAGGCAGAGGATCGGCGCCTTCGCCCCCGGATTCAACTTCAGCACCGCGAGGTGTTCCAGAATGCGCTCCTTGATCTCGTCGAGGCCGTAGTGGTCCTCGTCGAGTACCTGCCGCGCGGCCTTCAGGTCGATGACGTCCTCGGTGCGCTTCTTCCACGGCAGCTCGAGTACCAGGTCGAGGTAGGTGCGGATCACCTGGAAGTCGGGCGCGATGGGCGGCAGGCGCTCCAGCCGCTTCAGCTCGCGCTCCGCCTCCTTGCGGACCTCGTCGGGCAGGTCGATTTCCTTCAAGCGCCGGCGCAGCTCCTCGACCTCCGCCTTTTCGGGCGTCGCTTCGCCGAGTTCTTCCTGGATGGCCTGGAGTTGCTGGCGCAGGAAGTAGTCGCGCTGCTGCTTGGACATCTCGGTTTGCGCCTGGCTGTTGATCTGCTGGCGCAGCCCGAGCACTTGCACCTCGTGCGACAGGTAGCCGTGGATCAGGCGCAGCGCCTCGGCGCGGGTTTGGGCTTCGAGCAGGGCCTGCTCCTTCGCAACCTCGATGCTGAGCATGGAGCCGATGAGGTAGGCCAGGCGCAGCGGGTCCGGCGCCTGCGCCGCGAGCTGGGCGACGTTGATCCGCGCCTCGCCCCCCTGCGACAGCTCGAGCGCCCGGGCGGCCAGTTCGAGGACGGAGCGGTAGAGAGCCTCGACCTCGGGGCTGGTGTCGTCGGGGAAGGGGAGCGGGCGGACCCGGACGCGCAGGAACGGCTCGGTCTGCTCGGCGCCCAGCAGGGCGACGCGCTCCACGCCCTGGACGAGCAGTTCGACGCCGCCGTCGCCGCGGGCCATCTTCTTGACGACGGCTCGGGTGCCGACGGCGTAGAGGTCGTCGACGCCGGGCTGGTCGTTGGCGGCGTCCTTCTGGGCGACGACGACGAGGTTCTTGTCCTCGGTGGCGAGGACGGCCTCGACGGCGGCGAGCGTCGCCGGCCGGCCGACGGACAGCGGCATGAACAGGTGCGGGAACAGCACGGTATTCTTGAGCGGCAGGACCGGCAGGGTCACGACCGCGGGGTCGGTGTCGGGCGTCATCGCGGGGCCTCCGTCCGAAGGTGAACGAGCAACATGCCGTGACGAGAGTCGGTCGTCAGGCTCGCCAGGTCGAGGCAGCAGGGCAGCTCGACGGCGCGCTCGAAGTTGTTGTAAGAGATCTCCATACGGTAATAGCTATGCCCTTCCTCGACGACCCAGTCGCGGCGGACGCCGCGGACGGTGACGCAGTTCCCTCGGGCTTCGAGGGTCACGTCCTCGGGGCGAACGCCGGCAAGGTCGAACTTGAGCAGCCAGCCGGTGGGCGTGCGGTAGACGTCGACGGCCGGCTGCCAGGCGGCCAGGCGGCTCGCCTCGCTCGGGGCGGGGAAGAACGACTGCATCAGGCGAATGAGGTCGCGGGCCATAAGAGAAAGTCCCTCCCGAGGTCATCGGGGACGGGCGTCGTGTCGCATGAGGTAGAAGCAACTCCGGTGCCGAGACCGTGGCTCGGACGGGCTTGCGCCTAAAGCGATGAGAAGTTGTGATTTAGGGCGATAAGGCGGTCCGGAGCGGGGGGACGGCTTGCCGCTCTTGGCAGGCGGGCGGCGTCGGAATGGCGGTCGCGGGAACCTGATCTCGATCTCTTCGCGATCCCCGAGCCGGCGACATGTTGGCGGCGCGTCGCGACTCTGCTACCCTGCGGGGGTGAGGACATTCCTCTGCCCGCGAGTACGGGCGGTCCTAACGCGGGAACAGTGACGATGAGCGTGACGGTCACGATGTCCTGGGAAATCCTGGACCGCATGGAGCGAGCCGTGTCCAAGGTGCGCGAACGTCTGCTGCGGACTACTACGGTCCTTAACCAGGCCAACATCCCTTACGCTGTCGTGGGCGGTCACGCGGTCGCTTCGTGGGTGGCGAAGGTCGATGAAGGCGCGGTGCGCAACACCCGCGACGTCCACCTGCTCGTCCGCCGCGAGGACCTGCCGGCCATCACCGCGACCCTCGAACGGGCCGGGTTCGTGCGGGCGGAAGTGATGGACGTGACGATGTTCCTCGACGGCCCCGACGCCAAGCCGAGCGAGGCGGTCCACCTCCTTTTCGCCGGGGAAAAGGTCCGCGCCGAGCATACCCTACCTTCCCCCGACCTCGACACCATCGACGACTCGGCCGGCTTCCGCGTCATCACCCTAGAAGCCTTGCTGCACATGAAACTGCTGTCGAACCGCGACAAGGATCGAGCCCACGTGCGCGACATGATTGGCGTCGGCCTCATCGACCGAGGCTGGCTCGCCAGGCTGCCGCCGCTGCTGGCCGAGCGCCTGCAAGGAATCCTCGATACGCCCGACGCCTGACGACCTCCGCCCCAAGGGGTACAGCGGGCCGTGGGGCGAGAGGACGCCGGACAAGGCCAGACCTGACAGCCCGTCGAGGGTGTGAAATCGACATCCCGTGCTGTAGGTCTAATACACGTCTCGGCAGAGACTATCCGATTTTACCACTCGCAACTCTTTGCCAGTTAACGGGTTAGCGAAGAGCCTTACGGACAGAGATAAACGGGATGTTAATAAGATGCATAGGAAAAAGTAGGATTCGAACCCCCTGAACCCGATGTTCACGCGATTTTCGAGGAGCGATTCGCACTTTGCGGGCAAATACTCATGACAGACACAAGGCGAGTACTCAGCGGCGGCGTAGAAGAGGAGCATCAACAGGGTGAGGGCGGTACACTTGGGGCCGTCCGAACCTCGGACTCCTGAGCGTGTGAGTCAATCGATGTCGAAAGCAGCACTGGTGCAATTACTTGATTGCTGGACGAGATCGCACGAGTGCGACCTCGATTCGAGTTTTCTCACCCGATTTCTGACCGAACGCGATGAAGACGCATTTGCGGCTCTCGTCCACCGACATGGCCCCCTGGTGTACGGAACATGCCTGCGAATTCTCGGAAATCGAACCGATACCGACGACGCCTTCCAGGCGGTCTTCTTCGTCCTCGCTCGACGGGCCCATACGCTCAAGCGGGATCGCGGCATCGGCCCGTGGCTGCACGGCGTGGCCCTGCGGGTCGCGAAGAAACTTCGAGGTCAGATCGTTCGCCGGAGATTGCGAGAAATGTCAGCGGCCAAATCCGAACGAGTGGAGGCGGCGGAGCCCGAACACGATTTCTGGGCGGTCATCGACGAGGAACTCGCGCGCATGTCGCTGCCGCTGCGCGAGGTGCTGCTGCTGTGCGATCTGAGCGGGCAATCGCACTCGCGGACGGCGGCGTCGTTGGGCGTGGCGAAAGGCACGATCACGAAGCGATTGGCGAAGGCACGCGAAGAATTGGCGACACGGTTGAAGCGTCGCGGCATCACGCTCGGTGTCGGTGCATTGTCAACTAGGATCGCGACACAAGCCCCTGCGTCGGTTCCCGCACCGCTTTTACTGGAAACGGCCAAGCAGGCGGTCGCGTTTTCGATCGGGCAAGTCGGCGGTTCCGTAACGGCGAAAACTCTGGCGGAGGGAGTCATGCGTTCACTCAAATTCGGTGTGTTCAAGGTGTGGCTCGTTGTTGGCCTGCTCGGACTGACGCTGACCGCCGGCGGACTGATGCTCGCGGGCGGACCGGGAGATCCAGGCGAGAAGAAGGTCGAGCAACCCCAGGCCAAGGCGGACGCGAAGCCCGAGAAGGCGTTGGTCGGGACGATGTGGAAGGAGACCTTCACGTCCGAGTATGAGAGCAGCTTGCCCGTGTCCGTGGCATTCTCCGGGGACGGGAAGACGTTGCTCACCGGCGACACAAACGGCGATGTCATGGCCACGCAGTTGCCCAGCGACCCACCGACATACCGCTGGAAGTCCAAAGTCGATGGGTCGCACGCGGCGGTAGCGTACTCGGCCGATCAGAAGCATGTGTATGCCACGACCGCGCACGGCGTTCGCATCCTCGACGCCGCCACGGGCAAGGAAGAAGCCCGCATCGAAGAGAAGGACAGCAACCCGATCGCCCTCGCCGTATTTCCGAATAAGACCGTCGCCGAGAAGTTCACTCGGTTGCAGATCGTGTTCGGCAACGCCCGCGGCTACTTCGTCAAGTCGTGGACCGCGGAGGGCAAGCTCGCCGACACCATTGGCACCCTTGAGATCAGCACCGTCGCGAAGGGCGCGAAGCCGACGGACGTGGCGGCCGTGCCGCTCGCGGTCGATCCGAAGGGACGCAGCGCCATCATGACGGGGCTGCGCGACGGGACGGGGCAGTTCACCGGCACGAAGGGGAAGAACGTCCTGTGGGCCTACGTCTGCGGCGACTACGCGAAGGACAGCCCCGGCAACCGCGTGATGGTCGGTCACACCGCGACCGTCGTTTCCGCCGCGTGGGCGAAGGAAGGCAGCACGGCCGTGACCGGCGACGCCGATGGCCGCGTGATCGTGTGGGACGCGAAGACGATGAAGGAATCCCGCCGCGTCGAACTCGGCGGCCGCGTCCTGGCCGTCGCGATCTCCGACGACGGCACGCACACCGCCGCCTGCGTCCGCGGCAAGCAGGGCGGCGAGGTCTACGTGTGGGAGACCGCGAAGCCAACGAACGCGATGAAGCCGATCCACACCCAGCAGGCCGACTTCGGCTTCGAGCCTTACGCCAACCTGACGTTCGCGACCGACGGCAAGCGACTCGCTGGATGTGTGATCGACAAGAAATGGCTCCAGCTTGATCCCAAGCCTCTCCTTCTGAGTGGCCAGGTCCACGTGTGGGAACTCGCCGCCGAGCCGAAGGCCCAACTCCCGCCGAACCACCTGTACAACAAGCAGTTGCCCAAAGGCAGCTCCGCGCACTTCGTCATCGTCGACAACTACACGTTTTACACGCTTGCGGCGAAGGAAGGAGCGATCGACTTCCACGACATCAGGGACGGGCATATCCAGGCGCGAATCGTTCTCGGGAAGTTCACCATTGGGGGAATGAAGCTCTCGTCTGATCGCAAGTGGCTGGCGATGGAACAGCACCCCGTCACGGAAAAAATGCCCGCCGAAACCTTTGAGGTCGGCGTGTACGCGTGGCCGCCAATACACAAGGGCACGGTCCCGTCGTGCAGCCAGCTGCTCGATGTCGCGTCGGGCGGGAAGGTCGTCGCTGTGGTCCGCGAGAAGCAGATCGAACTGTGGGACACCGCGACCGAGAAGAAACTGAAGGCGGCTCCGTTCAAGCACACACGAATCGACGCGGCCCAGTTCTCGCCCGACGGCAAACTGCTCGCCATCTCCGACCGCAACGAACTCGTTCTCTGGCGGTGGGAGGAGAACACGCACGAGCGAATCGACCTCGGTCGCTGCGTCGGGTCGCTGACGTTCACGCCGGACGGCAAGTTCCTGGCGGAAGGGCCGACGCCACGGGATAACATCCAGGTCCGCGACGTGGAAACGCGGAAGGTCGTGCAGACGCTCGCCAACGGCACGAAGCGGTCGATGAACGTCCCGCGCATGGCATACACGCAGGGCGGCCGGGTGCTGATCGCGTGCGACAACATCACTTATGGGAAAGAGATCGCCGTGCCGCACTGCATCAACCTCTGGGACACGGCGAGCGGTTCTCTCGCTCACCGGATCGCGCTGCCGGCCGGCTTGCCGTACAGCATCGACGTCACCCCGAACGGCCGGTACATGGCCGCGATGCTCGACGATGGCGATTCCGGGATGAAGCTCAGTGTGTGGAGGCTCGACGGTGAGAAGCCCGTGACGGAGCCAGTGCCGCCGCCGCCCCCGCCGCCCGCGGCGGTCCGGCCGCGCTGACCTGGACGGCCGAGCCATCGTTCACCGACCTTGGAGGATTTGCGAACGGGAAAAGGGGACGGGCACGAATGCCATTAAGTTAAGGGCTTATTGATGAGTTTGGGATTGCGAAAACGCCTTGTATTGAGGCCTTTCCGAAGCCCCTACTCGGCCGCTACCGCCTTAACTTAATGGCATTCGGGACGGGCACCTTTAATATCGCCCTCATTTTCTGTCCGTCGTGCCGGCCCCCGCGTAGACTACTCTCATGCCCCGCTCCCCGCGCGCCTCTGTCGGCGACCAGTGCTACTACGTCCTCAACTGCGGGAGCTGCGGCCTCGGAAAGAGCCGGCAAGCGAGGTCGAAAAAGATGGGGCAAAAAAATGCCCGTCCCCGCTTCCCGCTCTATCTCCCCGGAGAGAAGCCGGGCGCCGGAGAGCTAATAATGGAGTAGAGGAATGGCAAAAGCAAAGCCGAAATCACCCTTCCCCGGACGCTGGGGCATCGCCTCGATGAGCGCCTGGGACAAGGACTCTATCGACGAAGAGGAAGAAGGCTTTTTCGAGTTCGACGAAAAGGGAAACGGCGACTTCCACTTCGGGTACGTTCACGGGCACATGGACTGCCGCCCGACGACACGAGACGGCGAGCCTGCCGTGGAGTGGACCTGGGACGGCAACGACGAGATGGACCCGGCGCAGGGCCGGGGTTGGGCGGTGGTGAAGGGGGACGAACTGCACGGCATGATCTTCTTCCACGAGGGCGACGACTCCGAGTTCGTGGCGAAGAGGGCTGATACGCCGAAGGCTCCGAAACGGAAGAAACGTGCGGATTGAGGTGGGCGGGAAAAAGCGGACGGCTTGCCGTCGTTGGCAGTCGGCCGGGGACGGAATTGGCGGGCACGGGCGTTCAGCCCGCGGCCGACAGCGAGGCCGATAGGGCCGGCACTGGGTAGATCGGCTCGGCCAGGGTGACGCGGAGGTCGCGGAAGCGCAGCCGCAGTTCCCAACCGTTGCTGAAAAGGATCTCTTGCGCGCAGATCGTTTGGCCGTCCGTCTCGACCAGGTCCAGCTCGTCGTACAGGAATTCCATGACCGGGGAGCGTTCCTCGGGCGGCAGCGCCTCCTTATCGATCACCGGCTCGCCGAGCAAATCGTAGGCGAGAATGACGACGTCGCGCGGGGGAATTTGCTTCGCCAGGACGACGACCAGTTGACTCCCGTGGCGGCTCATGCTCTCGACGCGGGCGTCGTGGAGCAGGAGGCCGTCGAGGCCCGCCACGCCGCCCGGCGCGCGGGGAAGAATCGCCTCCACGTGTCGGTTATAGCGCTCCAGCGTTTCTTCCCATTCCTTCTCGGCGGCGCGCGCCACGGCGTCGTCGGCCGAGCCGTAGCGGGCGATGAGTTCGGGGGTGAAGTAGTTCATGGCTGCTTCCTGGCTTTCCTCTTCTCTGTCTCGTAGAACGTATGCCCGTCCGGGGAGCGCGACGCCTGGTGGAAGTGCGGTAAGGCGTGGGGGCCGGCGGAGCGGTGCGGCGCTTGCGGCCTCGTTGGCAGCCCGACGGCGGCTTCGACGGCTCGAGCCAGGCGTCTGTTCGCGTCCGGGTCGTCGCCGCACACCACGACGTCCCGCCCCGCCAGGCGACGCGCGGCCGCCGTGGCCAGTTCGAGTTCGGCGCCCCGGAGAACCGCACCGGACGGGCCGCCCGCGAGCGTCGCTTCGTGAATCGTTGACGGCAGCGGTGTCAGGGCGTTCCGTTCGGGCGCCGTACTCATGCCCGCTACTCACCCTTGACCTGGGACAGTATTCCAGCGAGACGCCGTCGGCTCGCGGACTCTCTCCGCGCGTATTTCTCGGGCCGCGCTCAGCCGCCGGCCACGGGAGGAAAGACCGTCAGTTCGTCGCCGTCGGCGAGGAGGCGCTGGCGGTCGAGTTCCATCGCGCCGTTGACCATGACGAGGTGGACGTGACCGCCGCCGACGCCGAGCCGTTCGAGAGCGGCGGCGACGGTCGTCCCCGGATCGACGTCCAGCGCGGCCGTCCCTCCCGATGAGCCGGGAGGGAGCTTGCCGCGCAGCGTGCCCATCAGTTTGACGCGAACGTTCATGGGAGCCTCGCCAAGCCGCCAGCGGCATTACCCCTTCGAGCGCACGAACGCCAGGTGCGCTTCGGCCTGAGTGACCTGCGGGCCGGGCTGCCGATTCTCGAAGCGGTAGCCGCGCGGCTTCGTTGGCCGGCCCAGCAGCGTCGACGCCGCCAACGTCTTCGCCACCTGCGTCGCGACGTAAGGCCGGCGGACGTCGAACGGGTTGTCGCACAGGAACGCCTTCCACGCGCCGAGCGGCGTCCGCGTCTGCATGATGCCCTTGACCATGCCGACGTCGTTGAGCATGCCGAGGTCGTTCGCCGGCCCGACGAAGACGGCGCCGGTCAAGCGGTCGCCGGTCCACAGCAGCTTGCGGCAGACGGGCCGGTCCGGGTTGACGATCGACGTCGCCTCGGCGCCGGCCTCGCCCCAGCGGCCGAAGCTGGCGCATTGCAGGCCGCAGACGTCGAGAATGTTCATCAGCAGGCTGCCGGGGTAGTGGACCTCCTGCCCCGCCATGTTCGCCCCGGCGACGCGGCCGTGGTCGACCGCCGTCGGCTGAATGGCGTGGACGGCCGGCTTGTCGCCGTACAAGTCCGGCCCCTGGGCCACGTCGCCGGCGGCGTAGATAAACGGATAATTCGTCCGCATCCGGTCGTTGACGAGAATCGCCTGGTCGACGGCGATGCCGGAGCCCTGGACGAGGTCGAGGTTCGGCCGGATGCCGGTGGCGATGATGACGAGGTCGGCCGTGACGGAACTGCCGTCGGCCATCGTGACGCGCTTGCGCCCGCCCTCCGCCGAGATCGCCTTGACCGTCGTGCCGAGGTGCGTCGCGACGCCCTTTTTGTGCAGCCAGCCCTCGACGAGCGTGGCGCTCTCGGCGTCGAGCATGCGCGGCAGGACGTGCGGAGCCATCTCGACGACGTGCAGCTTCCAGCCGCGCTTGTACATCGCGTTGAGGACGATGAAGCCGATGAAGCCGGCGCCGACGAAGACGACTTCGGGAACCGCTTGCGGCTTGGCGTCTTCCAGCACGGCCCGCGTGTGCGCCACCGTCCAGAGCGGATGCACGCCGGGCAGGTCGGCGCCGGGGATCGGCGGGATGGTGGCCGACGAGCCGGTGGCGATGAGCAAGTCGTCGAACGGCAGCGCCGAGCCGTCCTGGAGCGTGACCGTCTTGCCGTTGGGGTCGATCTTGGTGACGCGGCCGCCGATCTGCCGCTCGACCTTGAGGGCGTCGTAGTAGGCGTCGTCGGCGGTGTAGACCTGCTTCTCCGGGATTTGGTTGGCGAGCCAGTAGGGCAGCACCATGCGCGCGTAAGCGGGTTCGTCGGAGACGAGGGTGATGTGCGAGGCGCCGTGATCGACGTCGCGGATGGTTTCGATGGCGTTGATGGCCGCCGGGCCGCCGCCGATGAGGACGTGTCGAGTCATGTTGTTCCTCGGAATGGCTCACGCAAAAACGCCAAGGGGTCCGTCATCCGTTCCGCGCGATGTATTCATCCTCGCGGCGCTTCTCCTCCAGGCACTCGATGAAGTCCTGGTGAACCGACTCGTGCAGGCGCGTCATGAAGGACTCGTCGAGGTTGTGCGTCTGAATGAGGAAAACGACGTCGCCGAAATCTTTGTGCCTCCGCGCCGCCAGCTTCAGCTGAACCAACTGAGGAAGCGAGATGACGCGCGCCTTATCGATCTCCTGACTGGCCTCTTCGGGGTCGGGGAAGGCGACGGGGCCGGGCTTCCCCGACCCGGGATAAGCCCCCGCGAGGAGGCAATCGACCTTGACGCCACTCTTCTTCTCGCGGAATTGACGGCTCCGCCCCTCGATCGGGTCGTAGAACTTGGCCAGCAACTCGACCCGAAAACGATCTAACCCATCTTGAGTGAGAAGGATGTCCACGTCGTCCGTCGTCCGCCTCGCGCCGTGCATGTTGACGGCCATCGCGCCCATCACCGCGTAGGGGATGCCGGCCTTCTCCAGGCGTTTCACCAAGCGGCGAAGAGTCTGGTGTACGGGATCGTTCTTCCGGAAGAACATGTCGATCTCCCGCAGCCGCTTGGTGACGCTGAACGACGCGTAATCGAACGCCGTTTTCACGGAATCTCCTTCTACACCGACCCCAACCCCAGTGCCAGTAACTTCTCGCGTGTCGGCACGCCCTGCTCGTCCCAGCCGCGTGTGCGGTAGTACACCGGCAGCATCTCGTCCAGGTGGACCGTCACGCCCTTCGCCGGCCCGTCCTTGTGCGGCGTCTGCAGCAGCCGCTTCGGCAGCGTGTCGTCCTTCGTCGTCAGGCCGGCGCGCAGGTTCCACAGCCGCTCCAGGTTCCAGGTGCGCTCGCCGATCCGCTCGAAGTCCGCCATCGTATACGGCACCCCCGTCGCCGCCGCCGTGCAAGGGACGAGGTCGCTCAGCTGCGAGCCGGTCCCCGTGAACAGGCAGATGCCGGTCGCGTCGTGCGCCGTCGTGCGGTTCTGCTCCTCGGCGACCCACTCCGCCTTGCCGGCAGTCGCGTGCGGCGGCATGGTGCCGTTCGTCTCGACGCCCGGCGTCCACGCCCGCAAGTGACACGCGCCCCGGTTGCTCGTCGCGTAGGCCACGCCCATGCCCTGGAAGCCGCGCGGGTCGTAAGCCGGGAACTCCTGCCCCTTGACGCCCATGAAGACGTCGGGCCGCTGGAACTTATCGCCCATGCGCTTGCTACCCTCGGCCAACTCGTTGCCGAAGCCCTCGCGGTAGGCCGTCGCCTCGGTCATGCGGACCAGGGCCTCGCCGGAGCCGAACGTCAGCGGCATCTCGACGTCCTTGTCCGTCAGCACGCCGTCGCGGTACAACTCCATCGCGGCGGCGAGCGTCGCCCCCATCGAAATGGGGTCGAGGCCGAGGTCGTTGCACAGCCAGTTCGCCTTGATGACGGCGTCGAGGTCGCCGACGCCGGTGTCGGCGCCGAGCGC
Organism: Gemmatales bacterium; assembly: GCA_038229635.1. Taxonomy (GTDB): domain Bacteria; phylum Planctomycetota; class Planctomycetia; order Gemmatales; family Gemmataceae; genus DATFNV01. The sequence goes on along the minus strand of JBBROG010000018.1, from coordinate 2,535 downwards.
CCACGCCGCCTCGTACTCCGGCCCTTCGCCCGCCGTCTTCCAGTTGCGCGGGTGCATGTTCACGAGGTATTTATCAGAAATCTCTCCCTGAAGGCGTGTGACGCGGCCGCAGGCGATGGTGCAGGCGAAGCACGCCTTGTTCGTCACCATCCGCGTGTCCTTGATGGCGTTGCCGTTGAGGTTCTCGGCGTGCTCGAACTGCCCCTTCTCGAAGTTGCGCGTCGGGCAGCCGCCGAAGGCGTTCGTCAGGTCGATGGTCGCCGCCGTGCCCAACTCGGTCATGCCCTGGCGCCCTGGCGCGTCGTTCAGCTTGCGGCGCAGCGCCCACACCGACTGCATGAACTCCGCCGGCTTGGCGATGGCGACGCCCTTGGTGCCGCGGACGGCGATGGCCTTCAAGTTCTTCGAGCCCATGACGGCGCCGACGCCGGAGCGGCCGGCGGCGCGATGCTTGTCGTTGATGATGCAGGCGAAGCGCACCAGGTTCTCGCCGGCCGGCCCGATGCCGGCGATCCTCGCGCCGGGGACGCCCACCTCCTCGCGGATGCCGTCCTCCGTCTCGCCGGTCGTCTTGCCCCACCAGTGGGCCGCGTCGCGGATCTGTATGACGTCGTCGTAGACCCACAGGTAAACCGGCTTCGGCGATCGGCCTTCGAGCATGACGAGGTCGTAGCCGGCGAACTTCAGTTCGGGACCCCAGTGGCCGCCGGAGTTGGAGGTCGTGATGGCGCCGGTGAGGGCGCCTTTGGTGACGACCATGTAGCGGGCGCCGCAGGAAACCGGCGTGCCGGTGAGCGGTCCGGTGGCGAAGAGGAGCTTGTTCGCCGGCGCCAGCGGCTCGACGGTCGGGTCGAGTTCTTCCCACAGGTAGCGGTCGGCGACGCCGCGGCCGCCGATGTAGTCGTGCAGCCACGCCTCGGGAATGTCCTCGACGCGGTGGCTGCCGTCGGTGAGGTTGACGCGCAGCAGTTTTCCGGTCCAGCCGTTCATAACTTTCCTCCGGTGAGCGGCCCGTTATTCGACTGGGTCGGCGCCTCGACCGGTGTCATCGAGGCGATCAGCACGGGCTCGAGAAATGTTCCGGCATCCGTCACCGGATCAACCACGTACACGGACCTCCGCGACAGGGCAATGTATTCCGGGTGGGTGATGTGAAATTCGCGCCCGTCGTTCATCCGTAGCGTGAAAGGAACGAACGGCTGCCGCCGAACGGCTTCGCGCATTGCATCGATTTGCATGATCGATTCTCCTCAAGTTTGTGCCGCCCTGGCGCCGTTCAGCGCCTCGCGATAGCGGCCGTTGACCTTTTCGCCCCACGGCCCGAACCACGCCCCAGCGCCGTTGGCCTCGCCCCACTCGATGGCCCCGGTCGGGCAGGCGGCGGCACAGGCCGGCTCGCCGCCGCACAGGTTGCACTTGGCCGCCTTGTCGGTGCCCGGCAGCGTGAAGACGGTGCCGTAGGGGCAGGCGATGGTGCAGAGGTGGCAGCCGACACAGACGCGGTCGAGGACGACCTTCGCCTTCGTCACCGGGTCGACGGCGATGGCGTTGACGGGGCAGGCGGTCATGCACCACGCCTCGTCGCACTGCAAGCAGGTGTACGGCGCGTAACTGGCCTCCTCGTCGAAGACGTTGACGCGGATGACCGAGCGCGACGGCTGAAACGAGCCCGTCTGCACCCAGGAGCAGGCCAGCTCGCACTGCATGCACCCGGTACACTTGTCCGGAATGATCTTGAGGCTCTTGGACATTGGCGTGTTCCTGCCGGAGGGAGGCTGTTGTCGCCCCTACTCTACAGGATCGCCCCCCGGTCCGCAAAATGTTCGTGCGTGCGAGTTGCCACGGAATTTGCTGTCGGGCGGGACGGTCGTTCCGGCATAATGGCGGTAGACGGCCCGACGGACGAGGATATCCCGCATGTCCGCCAGCGATTCGGTCGCCTCCTGGATCTTGCGCCTCAAGGCCGGCGACCCCGTCGCCGCCGAGCGCCTTTGGGAGCGCTATTTCTGCCAGATGGTCGGCCTCGCCCGCCGCCAACTCCGCCCCGGCCTCCGCCGCGCCGCCGACGAGGAGGACGTCGCCCTGAGCGCCTTCAACAGCTTCTGTCGCGGCCTGGAGCGCGGCCGCTTCCCGCGCCTCGACGACCGCGATAACCTGTGGCGACTCCTCGCCGTCCTCACGGCCCGCAAGGCCGGCCACCTCGTCCGCCGCGAGACGGCTCAGAAGCGCGGCGGACCCGCCGCCGCGCGCGCCGACGCCGACGTAGCGCTGCTGATCGGCCGCGAGCCGACGCCGGAGGACGCCGCCTTGATGGCCGAGGAGTGCCGCCGCCGCCTCGACCAGCTCGGCGACGACACGCTGCGGGCGGTGGCCCTCGCCCGCATGGAGGGTCTGACGACCGAGGAAATCGCCGCCCGCCTTGGCTGCGTCGCCCGCACCGTCGAGAGGAAGCTGGAATTGATCCGCGTCTTGTGGCTGAAGGAGGACGTGTCGTGAGTTCCGGGGGTGCGCGAGTACGCGACCCCCGGCTGGGAT
>JBBROG010000017.1:0-53173 GCA_038229635.1 Gemmatales bacterium | reverse complement strand
TCCTTTATTTCAATCCCTTCAGTTTTGGTGGTTTTTCTTTTTTTTGCCCCGGGTTGGGGGGTTGTGCTTTGATTAACCTCGGTGCGTGGGGGGCTTTTTTTTTTTTTCTTCGCCCCCCCCCCCGCCCCCGCCGCCCTTTTTTCTCGCCATCCCCCCCTTGCACGGCGCGTGCCACTGAGTTAATCTGGAGAGGTTCTCCGGAATTCACGGCCGGATGCCGCTACTTACGTCCCGCACGGGACCGCCGCCGGCCCGCCCCGCCCCCGTCCGTCACTATCTTTCACGGCCCATACGACCGGGAGTCACGTTCCATGGCCAAAGCGCGAGGGGACTTTACGGACATCCTCCTTCAGAGGCAGATCATCAGCCCCGACCAGCTCACCGAAGCCAAGGCGATGCAGCAGCAGACCGGCGCCAAGCTCCAGGACACTCTGGTCAAGCTCAACTACGCCACCCAGGAACAGGTGATGTCCGCCGTCGCCGAGCAGAGCGGACTGCAATTCATCGACCTGACCGACGTCACCATTCCCGCCGCCGTCGTCGAGCTCGTCCCCGAGTCGGTCAGCCGCGAGAACGTCATCCTGCCGTACTCCCAGGAAGGCAACGTCCTCAAGATCATCATGTCCGACCCGTCGGACTTCGACATCGTCCAGAAGCTCCAGTTCATCCTGAACAAGGACATCCAGCCGGTCCTCGCCGCCCGCGAGCAGATCATCGAGGCCATCAACCGCCATTACGGCCAGACCGAAACCGAGTCGGTCGACTCCATGCTCGCCGAATTCACCGACACCGCCATCGACTTCACCGAGACGGAGGCGACGTCGGGCGGCGGACTGGAGGAGAGCGACGCCCCGGTGGTGAAGCTGGTCAACCTCATCATCATGGAAGCGGTCAGCCTGCGCGCCAGCGACATCCACATCGAGCCGTTCGCCGAGCGCATCCGGGTGCGCTACCGCATCGACGGCGTCCTGGTCGAGCGCGACAGTCCGCCGCGCCGCCTCCTGGCGCCGATGATCTCGCGCATCAAGATCATGGGGAGCATCGACATCGCCGAGAAGCGCCGCCCGCAGGATGGCCGCATCAAGATGCCGATGAACGGCAAGCACTACGACCTGCGCGTCAGCATGTTGCCCAGCACGCACGGCCAGTCCGCCGTCATGCGCATCCTCGACCGCGGCAGCATCCAGGTGAACATCCGTGAGCTGGGCTTCGCCGAGGACGACTATCAGAAGTTCCAGCAGATCATCAAGCGGCCCAACGGTATCTTCCTCGTCACGGGGCCAACCGGGTCGGGCAAGACGACGACGCTGTACGCGGCCCTGAACGAACTGAACCGTCCCGATCGAAAGATCATCACCGCCGAGGACCCGGTCGAATATTACCTGCCGGGCATCAACCAGGTCGAGGTGAAGCACCAGATCGGCCTCGACTTCCAGCGGATCATTCGCGCCATGCTGCGTCAGGCGCCGAACATCATCCTCGTCGGCGAAATCCGCGACAAGGAGACGGCCGAGATCGCCGTCCAGGCCAGTCTCACAGGACACTTGGTTTTCAGTACGCTGCATACGAACGATGCGCCTAGCGCTATTACACGCCTGGCTGACATCGGCGTACCGCCGTTCCTGGTGGCGTCGTCGGTCATCGCCATCATGGCGCAGCGACTCGTCCGCAAGGTGTGTCCCAAGTGCAAGGAGTCCGACCAGCCGCCGAGCCAGGAAATCGCGGCAGCGGGCCTGTCGCCGGATCAGGTGGCCGGGGCGACCTTCCTCCGCGGCCGCGGCTGCAACCACTGCAACCACACCGGCTATCGCGGGCGCCTCGGCATCTATGAGATGATGCGCATGAACAACACCATTCGCGAGATGACCTTCCAGCGCGAGCCGACGCAGACCATCCGCCGGAAGGCCCGTCTGCTCGGCATGCGCAACCTCCTGGAAGACGGGGTCGGCAAGGCCCTCCGGGGCATCACCACGCTGGAGGAAGTGTTGACCAACTGCCATAGCGCGGGCGACGGCGGCTGAGAAAGACAGGCCGCTTGCGGCTTCGCAATCTTGCGAAGCCGCAAGCGGCTCAACGGGACCGTTCCAAGAATTCCGAAGGAAATTTGGCTCGCCCCCGGCGACGCGGGATAATACGAAGGTCAGGTCGAAAGCCCATCGTCCGCCGGGGGCGCAAATCGCGGGAGGCGACGTGGCTATAACCACCATCATGATCGACAAGCTGTTGGCCACGGTCATACAGCTGAAGGCCAGCGACTTGCACATCGCCGTCGGCCAACCGCCGGTGATCCGCCACCACGGCCGCATGCGCCGGCTCGACACCAAGACGCTCGAAAACGAAGACACGACGGCGCTGATGAAGGCGATCACCCCCGACCGCTGCCAGCAAGAGTTGCAGCAGGTCGGCGGCTCCGACTTCGCCATCGAGTTCGCCGACGGCACCCGCTTCCGCGTCGCCATCTTCAAGCAGCGCGGCAACGTCGGCATGGTGCTGCGGCGCATCCCGAATCAGTTCCTGTCGTTCGAGCAGATCGGCATGCCCGAGGCCGTCCGCCGACTCATCACCCGGCCGCGCGGCCTGCTCCTCGTCACCGGCCCGACCGGGTCCGGCAAGACGACGAGCCTCGCGAGCATGATTAACTTCCTCAACCAGAACTACGACCGGCACATCATCACGCTGGAAGACCCGATCGAGTATTTCCACAAGCACAGCAAGTGTACGGTCAACCAGCGCGAGATCGGCGTCGACGTGCCCGACTTCAAGGAGGGCATCCGCCGCGCCCTGCGTATGGACCCCGACATCATCCTCGTCGGCGAAATGCGCGACCTGGCCACGATCCACGCGGCCATCGAGGCGGCCGAAACCGGCCACGTCGTCTTCGGCACCCTGCACACCTCCGGGGCGTCGAGCACGATCAACCGTATTATCGACGTCTTCCCGAAGGAGCAGCAGGACCAGGTGCGCACGCAGCTGTCGACGGCGCTCATCGGCGTGCTGTCGCAGGCGCTGTTGCCGCGCAAGGGCGAGGGACTGGTGGCGGCCTACGAGATGATGGTGGTGACGCCCGCCATCCAGAACCTCGTCCGTGAGAACAAGGTCTACCGCATCGATTCGAGCATCCAGACGGGCCGCAAGCACGGCATGTTCCTGCTCGACGAGAACCTGTTCCGCCTCTGGAAGGAAGAGATCTGCGAGAAGGAGGAAGTGCTGCAGCGCTCCTCCAAGCCGGCCGAGCTCGCCTACAAGATCAGCCAGGCCGAGAAGGGTCTTCTCGACGAGGAGGAACTCGAAGACGAGGAAGAGGACGAAGACGAGGACGACGACGACGAGGACGACGATGACGATTACGACACGCGGATGCGGAAGAAGCGCGAGAGTCGTTGATTCGTCCGTTGTTGCCGCTCGCGGCTTCGCGCCTTGCTGAGCCGCGAGCGGCCCATCCCTCACCCGAGCCAGGAACCCCGCGACCATGCCGACGCCTAACGACCCGATTCCCCCGAAGAAGCCCGTCGCGCCTCCCGCGAAGCCGACGCCGCCGGCGCCTCGTCCCGCCGCGCCTGGCGCCAAGCCGCCCGGCGCCGGCAGCACGAATATCAAGCCGTCCGCCCCCGGCGCCAAGCCGGCGGCTCCCGGCCCGAAGCCCGCGGCCCCCGGCGCCAAGCCCCCTGCACCCGGAGCCAAGCCGGTCGCCAAGGCGGGCCAGACCCCCGAGAAGAAGAAGCCCGCCGCCAAGAAGGACAAGAACGAGGGCGGACGCCGCAGGATCGGCCAGGTCATGATCGACCTCGGCTTCATCGACGAGGACCAGCTCTGGCAGATCCTCGACGAGGCCAAGACGAGTATGCAGCTGACGGGCCAGGTCGCCGTCGCCCGCGGCCTCATCACCGAGGAACAGCTGCTCCAGTCCCTCGGCGAACAGTTCGGCCTGAAGGTCATCAACCTGGACGAGAATAAGCCGACGCCCGAGGCGCTCCAACTCGTCCCCGAGACGATGGCGACGGTCTACAAGGTTCTTCCGGTCTCCGTGAAGGACAAATTGCTGACGATCGCCATCGGCGACCCGGCGAACATGACGTCGGTCGACGACCTGCGCAACTTGCTCAACCTGACCGAGGTGCAGGCGGTCCTTGCCCCGGCGAAGGCCATTACCGAGGCCCTCGCCAAGGTCTACGCCGGCAAGGAAGAGAGCATCATCGACATCATCAACGCCCTGGAGAGCGACCCGAAACTGGGCAAGGGGAGGCGCGAGACGAGCATCGACCTGGCCGACATGATGGAGATGGCCGAGGCGGCGCCGGTCCGCAAGCTGATTAACATGGTGTTCCTGCTGGCCATCAAGGACAAGGCCAGCGACATCCATTTCGAGCCGTTCGAGGACGAGTACAAGATCCGCATGCGCTGCGACGGCACCCTCTACGAGATGGTGCCGCCGCCGCGCCACCTGGCGACGGCGATCTCGTCGCGCATCAAGGTCATGTCCAATTTGGACATCGCCGAGCGCCGCCTGCCGCAGGACGGCCGCATCGAGTTGAACGTCGGCGGCAACAAGGTCGACATGCGCGTCAGCGTGCTGCCGACGATGTTCGGCGAGAGCGTCGTCATCCGCGTCCTCGACCGCACCGTGGTGTCGCTCGACCTGAATAAGATCGGCATGGGGCCGGAGCTGCTCGCGGCGTTCCGCCTGCTCATTCACAAGCCGAACGGCATCATGCTCGTCACCGGCCCGACCGGCGCCGGCAAGACGACCACGCTCTACTCGGCGCTGAACGAGTTGAACGAGGTCAGCGACAAGGTCATCACGACCGAGGATCCGGTCGAGTACGACATTGAGGGCATCGTCCAGTGCCCGATCAACCACGACATCGGCCTGACGTTCGCCGCGGCGCTGCGCTCGATCCTGCGCCAGGACCCGGACATCATTCTTGTCGGCGAAATTCGCGACCTGGAAACGGCGCAAATCGCCGTGCAGGCATCGCTGACGGGGCACATGGTGTTCAGCACCCTGCACACCAACGACGCCCCGAGTACGATCACGCGCTTGCGCGACATGGGCGTCGAGCCGTTCCTCATCACGGCGACGCTGGAGGGCATTCTGGCGCAGCGGCTGGTGCGGCGAATCTGCGAGGACTGCCGCACCGAGTTCGAGCCGTCGCCGGAGATGCTGATGGAGTTGAACATGCGCCCGAAGGACGTGCAGGGGCGCAAGTTCTACTACGGCCGCGGCTGCGACCGCTGCAACAACACCGGCCACCGCGGCCGCATCGGCATCTTCGAGCTGATCGTGATGAACGACGAGTTGCGCGACCTGATCTCGGCGGGCGAGTCGACCGACCAGCTGCGCCTCGCCTGCAAGAAGATGGGCATGACGACGCTGCGCGAGTCGGGCATGAGGGCGCTCTTCCTGGGACTGACGACGATCGAGGAAGTGGTGCGCGAAACCATTCTGGACGAGGAAGTGGCGACGGCGTAAGGGCTCCGGCGTGCCGGAGATCGGGGAGACACAGCGATGCCGACCTACAAATACGAAGCGATGGACACCTCCGGCAAGGAGGTCAAGGACGCCATCGACGCCGGGAGCGAAGAGGAAGCCCAGCAGAAAATCAAGCAGATGGGCTATTTCGTGACGAAGATCACGGAAGTGGCCGTCGGCAAGAAGGGCGGCAAGAAGGGCGTCAAGAAGAGGAAGAAGGGGCAGAGCTTCACCATCGGCGGCGTGTCGACGAAGCTCCTCTGCACCTTCACGCGCCAGTTCTCGACGCTCCAGGACGCCGGCCTGCCGGTGCTGCGCTCCTTGAAGATCCTCGAAGGGCAGATGAAGCCCGGCGTGCTCAAGAACGCCCTCATCGACGTCGTCGACGACGTCGAGTCGGGCAGCACGCTGAGCGAGGCGTTCGGCAAGCACCCGAAATGCTTCGACCGCCTCTACGTCAACATGGTCAAGGCGGGCGAGGCCGGCGGCGCCCTCGAAGTCATCCTCAAGCGCCTCGCCGACTTCAAGGAGAAGAGCCAGTCGCTGAAGCGGCGGATCATCGGCGCCATGGTGTACCCGTGCGTGGTCATCCTGGTCGCCGTGCTGATCCTCTGCTTCATCATGATCTACATCATTCCGAAGTTCAAGAAGATCTTCCAGGACTTCGGCATGAAGCTGCCGTGGCTGACCGAGACGCTCATCAGCATCTCCGACTGGGTCGCCACCTACTGGTACGTGCTGCCGCTCTTCCCGCTCTGCTGGTGGCTGATGATCAAACTCTTACGCCTCAACAAGAGCGGGGCGTACGCGCTCGACCGGCTGTGGCTCTGGAGTCCCATCGCGGGACAGATCATCGAAAAAACCATCGTCGCCCGCACCATGCGAACCCTCGGCACGCTGGTTGCATCGGGTGTACCGATCCTGGAGGCGTTAAGCATTACACGCGAGACGTGTAATAACGCGGTGTTCGAGCGCATGTACCAGCGGGTTTACGAGTCGATTCGCGAAGGCGACACGGTCGCACAGCCCTTGAAGGAGAGCCGGCTGGTGGACGACATGGTCGTGAATATGATCGACGTCGGCGAAGAAACCGGCGACCTGGACAGCATGTTGTACAAAATCGCCGACGTGTACGACGAGGAAGTGAACGTCCTGGTCGAGGGCCTGCTGAAGCTGCTCGAGCCACTGATGACGGTCGTCCTCGGCCTCATCGTCGGCCTGATCGTGACGGCCCTGTTCCTGCCGCTGATTAAACTGCTGGAAGGTCTCAGTAAATAGGCGCCGCTTGCGGCTTCGCAAGTTCACGCCCCAGAGGGAGACACCGAGCCATGACATTGCACGGGAATCGCCGCGGCGGCCGGGGCGGCTTCACGCTCATCGAAATCCTGATCGTGATCGTCATCATCGCCATCCTGGCGAGCCTGGTCGCCGTCGTGGCCTCCAGGGCGTTCGGCAAGGCCAATCAGGCCGCGAGCCGCGTGGAGATCGGCCAGTTGGAGGCGAGCATCGCCGCCTTCAAGAATCAGTACAACGTGCCGTACATCCCCAGCCGCCTCTGGCTCGACGAGTCAGGGCAGTGGACCGCGAACACGACCGTCCCGGTCAAGTCGGCGGTGCCGACGGCATCGCTGAACCTCCCGCAGTTGGAGGCCGACAGCCGGCAGTGGCTGGAGCGCGTCTTCGGCCGCAGCCTCACCTTCCCGATCGACTGGAACGGCAACGGCACCGCCGGCCCCACCGACCCGAACTCGAACATGATCCTCGAAGGCCACCAGGTCATCGTGTTCGCCCTCGGCGGCCTCGGCGGTACGAACGGCTTTTCCACGAGCCCGACCAATCCCGCCAACTTCGCCGGCGGCGTCGGCAAGAAGGGGCCGTTCTTCGAATTCGACCCGGGCCGCCTCAAACAGGCCCCCGGCGATCCCGTGGCGATGCCGGGATACCTGGACCGCTACGGGTCGAATTTCTACGCCTATTTGAGCGCGTACAAGAGCCAGAACGGCTACAACCCCTACGGCGTCAGCGACTGTACGCTCCTCGGCGTGGATCCGTATTTCGATCAGTATAATTTCGTCGCGTCGCCTCCCACGATTACCCCGACGCGCTTCCTCAAGCCGAATGATTTCCAGATCATTTGCGCCGGCCCGGACGGCAAGTTCGGCGCGCTGAAGGCGCGGCTGCTGCTCCTGCCGCCCAACCCCGGCGCCAACACGGCGTGGACGCCGCAAAACGCGGGCAACGTCTGGCCCTCGGGCACGGTTGGCGTCGACGACCTGAGCAATTTCTACGACGGCGCGCTGGGCTCGGCTCAGTAAACGGGGGACGGGTCCATGATTCTGTCGCATCGAAAAGTTGCCGCGCGCGGCGGTATGACGCTGGTGGAAATCATCGTCGTCATCGCCATCATCGCCCTGCTCGCCTCGCTGTCAGCAGGCGGCTACATGCTTGTGATGCGCTCGCAAAAATTGAACAACACCGAGATGATCCTGCAAAAGCTGGAGCAGGCGCTCAACGCGCAGAAGCAGGCGTTCGTCACCCAGGTGCGCAACGGCGACATTCCGGAGGAATATATCGCCGCCGCCGGGGGCGACCGCACCAAGGCCGCCGCCGTCTGGCTCAATCAGGGAGGAAGGCAGGTCAGCAAGTACAATATCTCGGGCAACGCGGCGGTGCCGGAGCCGCCGCTGCTCACCCAGGAGTTTCCCACGACCTTCGACGAGGCGTGGTGGAACCCCCGCTACCGGAAACCCCTCGGCGGCGGCGCCGGTCCGCCCGCGGGCGGCGCGGCGACCGAGTCCTCGGAGTGCTTGTTCCTCGCTCTGGGATTCGCCCGCGGCGGGCAGGCGTTCAACCCCGACCAGGCGATGGAGTCCGGGACGGTCCTCGACGGGGACAACAACGGGCGGAAGGAGTTCCGCGACACCTGGGGCGATTCGCTCCGGTTCCGCTGGGATCCGCCCTCCCCTCGCCCGGCGGGAGTTGAGTTACAGCCCAAGGTCGATTCCCCGACGAACGACCCGAAACCGTGAGTCGAGCCAGGCGCGATGCGAGGGAGACGTGTGATATGAAAACCCCCGTGACAACACCCCGACGTCGCCGCGACGGCTTTACGCTGGTCGAAATGTTGGTAGCGCTGGGCATCATCATCCTGCTGGCCGCGATCGCGGTGGCGTTCATCCCGAACGCGCAGGAGCAGACCAAGACCAACCGCGGCGCCGACGTCGTCCAGCAAACGCTCCTCATCGCCAAGCAGTGGGCGCTGCGCGACCGCGCCCCGCGCGGCGTGCAGCTGGTCGGCGAGTTGGCGCAGCAAGTCACGCAATCGCCGTCGCCGCAAGATTACGTCATTCACGCCCGCCAGCTGCGCTACATCGAACAGCCCGACGATTTCATCGCGCGGGGGATCATTTTCGGCAGCTCACCCGCACAGCCAGCGACGCGCAAGGTGAAGGTGGACGGCAACAAGGTCACACTCGATCAGAACACCATTCCGTCCCGCGACGCTTCGGTCAACCCGGCAATGAATCCGCAGAAGGCGGTCGATTTCGGCGACGGCACGCAGCCGAACCCCGTGCCCCCGTCTTCGCCCCCTGGACTCCCAAGCGCCCTCAGCAACCAGCCGGCCTGGCCGATCCAGCCCGGCGATTACTTCCAGGTCTACGGCGGGCAGGTTCACCGGATCACCGACGTGTACGCGGACTCGATGTCGATGCAGGTGGACACGCTCTTCCTGGCGTCTTCGGCTTCGGTTGCCCCGACAGGTCCGACCGACCAGTACCGCATCATTCGCCGGCCGCGCCTCATCGTCAACGAGAAGGCGGTCGACCTGGCGCGCGACATCGTCATCGACCTGAGCGTTTACAACACCGCGAGCCCGCCGCCGCCGGCGTCGCGCAGCCGGGGCGTGCCCTTCGACGCGACGAACTCGCCGCTGCCCATCCCTTCGATGCCTGCGGGGTTGCCTCCTTACGGGGTCGGGAAGCAGTTCACTTACAGCATTCTCTTCGCCCCCGACGGCACCGTCATCGGCCAGGGGGCGGCGACGGACCGCATCTTGATGTACGTCCGCGACGTCACGCGCAACTCGGCCTTCGACGGCGGGCCGATTCTCGTCGGCCTCAACTGCCGCACGGGGTTCATCTCCGCCTACCCGGTGGACTCGACTTCGGGAAACATTTACAGCAAAACGTTCGACCCGCGCGCGTCGGGGATGTGATTCGACCCCAGGAGTCTCCGTCATGATTCGCCGCCGCGGCGTTACGCTGCTCGAAGTCCTGATCGCCATCTTCGTCATGGCCATCGGCATGTTGGCGCTCTTGGTCCTGTTCCCCCTCGGCGCCCTGAGCATGGCTCAGGCGCTCAAGGACAACCGCTGCCAGCAGGCCGTCGCCAACGCCCAGACCGTGGCGACGGTCCTCGACCTGCGCAACGACGTCAACGTCACCACGAAATCGACCACGCCGGGCGGCACGTTCGCGGCGCTCAACTCCGTGGCCGGCTACGACGGTCCCGGATATCCCGTTTACGTGGATCCATTCGGATCCTTGACCGTCGGCGGCTTTTTGGGCGGCACGGCGCCGGTGCCGCGCGTCAACCCCCAGTCGATCACGACCCTGGCGGCGGCGCTGCCGTGGTTCACCCTGACCGACGACACGGAGTTCGACGCGAACGGCCAGACCGTCTTCTCCGGCCCGCAGGCGAACGGCACGGTGAAGCGCAACAGTAAATTCAGCTGGGCCTACCTCGTCCGCCGGCCGCGCTGGTCCGACCCCAGCGCCGCCGAGGTCGCCGTGGTCGTCTACGGCAGCCGTCCGCTCCGCACCGCGGCGAAAGAAGATCTTTATAGCGCCGTCGCCTACACGACCGACCCGACTGCGGCCGCCTTCGGGAATACCTCCCTCACGCTCGACCTGACCTCGAACCCGAAGGCACCCAACCTCCGCGTCGGCAGCTGGCTCATGGACGTGAGTTCCGAGTACGACACGCCCAACAACAAGTTTTTCGCGGAGGCGTCCTTGCACGGGCCGGCGCACAGCTACTTTTATCGCGTCGTGAGCGTCAGCGAGAACGCCGGCCTGGCGAACGCGGTTCGCGTCGAGCTTCAGACGCCGCTGCGGGCCGGGACGAGGGCGCCGCCGTCCGCGTTTATGCTCCAGTTCGCGGTCCTCGACGACGTAGTGGAAGTGTTCGACAAGGGCTCGGGCCGGAAGCCGTGAGCGTCCGTGCGGCGGAGTGAGCAGCATCCCGGAGAGGTACGACCCATGCGACGCAGACAGGGCTTCACGCTGGTCGAATTACTGGTGTCGGTGGCGCTGATCGTGTTCATCATGGTCATCCTGTCGGAGGCGTTCTCCGCGAGCATGACGGCGTTCCGGCTGCTCAAGGGCGTCGGCGACATGGACGCCCGGCTGCGCACCGCGTCCAACCTGCTGCGCAACGACCTCACCGCCGACCATTTCGAGGGGAAAAAGCGTCTGAGCGACCCGAACTTCTGGGCCGAGGGTCCGCCGCGCGAGGGGTTCTTCCGCTTGTTCCACGGCAGCCTCCTCAAGCAGACGGCCGGCTCCGCCTACTTCCAGGAGTGCGACGACGGCTCCGGCGACAGCCTTCCCGTCAACCGGGCGGCCGACCACGTCCTGCACTTCACGGCCAAGCGGCGCGGCAACAACCGCGGCGACTTCTTCACCGGCCAGGTGCCCGCGACGTCGCCGTTGCTCGGCGTCAGCACGAACTTCTTCAACCAGCCCATTGACGCCCGCTACCAGGACGTCGCCGGCACCTATGTGAGCCAGTGGGCCGAGATCGCTTACTTCCTCCAGGCCAACGGGGCCAGCGCGGCCGGCGCGACGCCGCTGTTCTCGCTCTACCGCCGCCAGCGCCTCGTGCTGCCCAACACGCTCGACGCCAACACCAACGACCCCGTGAAAATGACGCCGATCCCGGCCGCCGCCGCCACCATGTACAACGACCTCAGCCTCCTGACGGCCGGCGGCAACCTCGCCTTCAACAACCCGTCCGACCTCGCAGTCCCCGACCGCCGACTGAGTTCGTACATGCCCGTCACCGACTCCTCCGGCAACCCGACCAACGGCGACCTGATCCTGACCGACGTGCTGTCGTTCGAGGTGCGCGTCATCGTCCTGACCTCGGCCGGCGGTCCCTCGACGCCGAGCGCCCTGCACTCCCTGCCCGCCGGGAGCTTCGTGGACGGGAACAACCCCTCGTTCGGGGCGGCCAAGGTGTTCGACACCTGGACGGATCAGGCGAGTACGTCGCCCATCGCCAATATCGACTATTCTTCGTGGGCCACGGCCGGCACGACGATAAGCCTGCCCCTGAAAGCCCAAGTCCTCGCCCTGGCGGTCACGATCCGCGTCTACGATTTCAAGACGGAACAGACGCGACAAATCACGATCATTCAAGACATGTAAGGCGGAAAACCCTCGCCGCCCCGGAGTAACCCATCATGTACCGAACGACGCAACCGAGGGGGGAGACGCGGCCCGGCGTCATCCTCGTGGTCGTGCTGTCGCTACTCGGCCTGTTCGCCGTGGTGGCGCTGACCTTCGTCCTCTACGCCGACTCCGCCGCCAGCGCCGCGCGGGCCAACCGCGACTCGGAAACGACGCTCCGCGCCAACGCCGAGCCGGAGTTGCTGCTGTCGTACTTCCTCGGCCAGATGATTTACGACGTGAAGGACGACGACACCGGCGTTTACTCGGCGCTGCGCGGCCACAGCCTGGCGCGGACGATGTACGGGCTCAACGACGGCCTGCCCAACGCCAACCCGTTCAACGGCTTCGGCCCGCTGCACTACGCCCACGGCGCCACGGAAGGCGTGTTCAACGGCCTGGACGATTACTACTTCCCGAACTTCACCTACTTCCCAGCCGACAGCCGGCTGCGCGACCCGGAGCGCTTCGGCTCGCGCGCCAACCTGAGCGCCGCCAAGGGAACGTACACGGCCTGGAACGGCTCCTACACCTACCCGGATCGGACGAATATGTTCCTCGCGGCCGTCGACGCGAACGGCCAGGTCACAAAGCCCTCGTTCCACCGGCCCGAACTGGCGACGGCGGCCGGGGTGGCGAATCCTTGGACCGACCCGAAGGGCAAGTACGTCTTCTTGCGGCCGCGGCAGGCGGACCACGCGGCCACTTTCCCCGACCAACGAAACCCTTCGACCGGCGCGGACGAATTCGACGTCAAGAACTGGACCGCGGCGCCCGGCGGCAACGACAGCGTCTGGATCGACCTCGGCTTCCCGGTACTCACGGCTCCAGACGGCGTCACCAAATTCAAGCCGCTGTTCGCGCCGCTCGTCATCGACCTCGACAACCGCATCAACCTCCTGACGGCGGGCAACATCGCCAGCGGCGGCGGCCACGGCTCGATGCAGGGGTGGGGTCCGTGGGAAGCCAGCCTGGAAAAGCTCTTCGGGGGGGGCACGGAATGGAAGCAGCTCTTCAGCGGACGGACCACGCCGTTCACGGTGCAGGGGAAGTACGGCAGCGACAACAAGCCGGGCAAGTCGGGCAGCATCGCTTCCGACGGCACCGCACCGCGCTTCTACGCCCAGGTGAATTACTCCGGGCAGGCGGCGCAGTGGTCGCTCCCGACGGCCGGCAGCCCGGCCGGCAAGGATCCCGCTTACGCCTCCTTCCCCCAGTTCACAAGCGGCTTTAACAACGGCAACACCGCCGAGCGCACCGACCACCCGCTCCTCTACAACCCGCTGGCGCCGCGCTACAACCCGCTGGGGGCGGTACCCGACGACCTGCCGTTCCGCCTCTCGAACCAGGAAGCCCTGCTGCGCTTCGGCGAGAGCAATTCTCCGGCACTGACGGCGGACCCGTTCCGCCTGGCCGACCAGACGTTCCAGAGCAACCCCGCCCTGCGGCGCCTGGTGACGCTGCGCAGCTTCGACACCTCACGGCCCGGGGCCACGCCCTGGGTCGTCGACCCGACGACACCGGCGACGCTCTACACTTACACGGCGGGTAACGCGGCCCCGAACGGGAGTTCCGTCGCGTCGCCCGCCGGCGGTCCCTTCATGGCCGAAGGCGATTTCGCCAATAGCGATTGGCGAAGTATCCGCGCCGCGCTCGGTCGCGTCGACCTGAACCGCTCGCTGCCGCGCTACCCCGAACCGGCCCCGGACACCAACAGCACGGGGCGCCGCGTCATCACGGACCTCGCGGGCTTCGACGCGGCTCAGCGGGCGAGGCAGCGGTTCGCCAAGGACATCTGGGACGTTCTGACGCGGGCGACGGGGGCCAACCGCAACGCTACCGCCGGCGGCGACTACGACGCTTTGCGCTGGCTGGCGCAGCTCGCGGCGAACATCGTCGATTTCATCGACTACGACGACTTCAACACGCCCTTCTACTGGCGGACGCCGGACGGCAGTTTCCAGGCCGGTGTGACCGACGTGGTCTTCGGCACCGAGTTGCCGCGCGTCCTCCTCAACGAGGTGTACGCCGAGGCCGGCAACGACCCGACGTCGATGAAGGTGGTCGGCGGCAACCAGGCCGCGGACAAGTATTACAAGGGCAACGTCTGGCTCGAGTTGGTCCACCCGTTCCTCGACGACTCCGCGATCGCGACCGTCGAGCGCTACAACGGCCCGGCCTACCTGGAAATGCCGCCGACCAAGGAGACGAACGCGGACGGCGACGGGACGGATACTTATCCCATCTATCAAGTCGTCATCGCGGCGACGAACGCCGCGAGGCTGGCGGCACTCAAAACGAACCTCCAGAAGGTGGATAATTCGGCCGGCGACCACGGCCTCACGAACACGTTGCCGGGAGCCTTCGCCGAGGTGCGGACGCTCGGCGATCCGCCCGCCTTCGGCCAGAAGTACTTCCGCCCGGCCGCCCCGGCCGACGCCGCGATCGGCAAGAGCGCACGCGCCATTCGCCCGCTGGGCACGTCCTTCGGCGCGCCGGAAGCGGACAACGCCGGGTTCTACGTCCTGGGGCCGACCCTGACGACCACCGGCGTCGGGGCCGTCGAGTTTGCACCCTTCCCGTCGCCGACCGGCAAAACCTTTGAATCTCTGCGCCGGGCGGAGATGACCGTTAACTTCCCCGTCGGCACCACGGCGGCGGACAAGACGAAGTTCGCGTCCGGCGATCTGACGACGTCTGTCCTCCTGCGCCGGCTGGCCTGCCCGAACCTGCCTCCGCAACCCGACCCGACCATGCCGGGCTACAACCCGTACATCACCGTCGACAAGGCTCTCGGCGTCCGCACCCATTTCGCCCCGAAGTTCGACGTCGACGGCGCCATGGGGAAGGAGGAAGCCGTCGACACGCGGGCCTCGCAGGGCCGCTGGCAGCCCTACGCCGAGCAGACGCGCACCGCGCAGCAGCCCAAGACGGCGTACCCTGCGACGGGCACCGACGCCCAACCGCAGCACAGCTTCTTCCAGCACAACCTCTCCGCCAACACGCCCGTGGACGGGATGAGTTTCAACCGCCCGAACCCGTCTTACATCTCGGGCGGCACCGCGAACCGGGCGGCGCCGCCGGATTACCCGCAGTCGGGCAAGACGTTCGACTGGCTGGCGCACCTCGACCGGCAGGTCATCAGCCCGATGGAACTGCTGAGCGTCTCCCTCGTCCGGCCGCACGAACTGACGCAGAACTTCGCCAACGCGGCCGGGACGGCGCACCAGCACGCCCTGGCGACGCAAATTTTCAACGACAATACGCGGCTGTACCGGGCGTTCGAGTTCCTGACAACGGCTAATCGGACGCAGGCGCTCTCTTCACTCGCGATTCCGCTGACGCTGACGAAGTCGGGCGGCGGCAACATTACGGCCGGCGTCCCGACGACGGTCACGGTCAGCGCCGCGGGCATGACGGCCGGCACGCTCAGCGGCGTCACGCCGAGCGGCACGCGCTGGTCGATCGAGGCGGGGAGCGTCCTCGCCGTCGACAAGGACGACACGACGACGATGCCGGTGACGACCAACCGCGAGAACGTCATGGTCCCCCTGGCGCCGGCCACGGCGGTCGATACGGCGAACCAGAAACTCACCCTCACCTTCGCCAAGGCTCACACCGCTTCGGTGACGGCGTACCTGACGCGCATCGATCACCGCATCCCCGGCAAGATCAACATCAACACCGTGCAAGACGCGGCCGTCCTCAAGGCTCTCGCGGCTGCCTCGACCGCGAACGGCTTCGACGACGCGGCGGTCATGACCGTCTTCAACAACCTGGTCGCCGCGCGCGACGCGGCAACGCCGCGGCCGTTCCGCAGCCTCGGCGTCGGCGAACTCCCGGCCAGCGACGCGCAATTCCCGCAACTGACGGCGCCGCAGCACGTCGGCCTCGACGACACGATTTTGCGGCGCGGCGCCGGCGGCGTCCCGGTCTTCAAGGTCCCTTCGGGCACGCACCCGTATCAGCAGTACGACCTGCTCACCAAGGTCTTCAACAACCTGACGACGCGGAGCAACGTGTTCGCCGTCTGGCTGACGGTCGGCTTCTTCAAGGTCGAGGACGCCACGTCGCGCCCCGTCAAGCTCGGCGAGGAGATTGGCAAGGCGCAGGGGCGCAACGTGCGTCACCGGATGTTTGCCATCGTGGACCGGACGAACATCCCCTTGCCGGTTGCCGTCGGCACGACCTCCCAGGCGTTCGCCGCGGGCGGGCAACAGGTGACGCTGCCGACCCTCGGTGGCGTCCTCAATCTCTCGGCGCCGTTCGACGACATGACGTGGGAGTGGTCGATCAAGCAAGGGACGTGGCTGCTCGTCGATGCGGGGACGGCCGCCGAGGAATACGTCCAAGTCACCGCCGTCGCCGCCGGTTCGGCGGTCGTGGTGAACTTCATGCAGCCGCACGCGAAAGGGGCGAGCATCTACGTCGCCGGTTACAACGGGCCGCAGCCGAAGTTCGACCTGCGCAACAACCGCGCCGTCGTGCCGTATTTCAGCGTCATCGACTGACGCGCTTCACGGAGGGGGGAAGTCACTCATGTTCTCGGGTCCGTCGCTTCGCCGTCTCGCCGTCCTCGTCCTCCTGGCGGTGGCGCCGCTGCTCGGGTTGCTCGGCCGCCGTGCGTCGACGGCGGCCGGGCCGTCGCCCCTCGACACGCCGAGCCTGCGCCGGCCCGTCGCCCTGGCCCTCGGCGACGGCGGACGGACGCTCTACGTCGCCAACCGCGGCGGCAGCGTCAGCCGGCTCGACGCGGCGGCGCTCCGCGTCACCGCCGAGGCGGCCGTCGGCCGACGCCTCGCCGACCTCGCCGTCCTGTCGGACGGGCGCCTGCTCGCCGTCGATGAGGCGGCGAACGAACTGCTCGTCCTGTCGCCAAAACTCGACGTTCTTCACCGCTTAACGGTCAGTCACACGCCCGTGTCGGTGCGCCCCTCCGCCGACGGCAGCGCCTGCTTCGTCGCCTCGCTCTGGTCGCGGCGGCTGACGTTCGTCGACCTCGGCGGCAAGGCGCCGCGCGTCGCCGCGACGGTCGCCCTGCCGTTCGCGCCGCGCCGGCAACTGCCGCTGGAGAAGGCCGGCAAGCTGCTCGTCGCCGACGCCTTCGGCGGACGCCTCGCCGTCGTCGACCTTGCCCGCATGACCGTCGACTCGGTGCGCGAGCTGCCGGGGCACAATGTCGGCGGGCTGGCGCTGACCGCCGACGGCAAGGACATCGTCGTGTCGCAGCAGGTCGTCAGCAAGCTGGCGAAGACGTCGCAAGACGACATCCATTGGGGCAATCTGCTGGCGAACTACCTGCGCCTCGTGCCGCTCGCCGACGTGCTGCGCCCCGACGCCGACCTGGTCGCGAACAGCCGGCTGCTGCCGGTCGGCGACTTCGGCCACGGCACCGGCGACCCGGCGGGGTTGGCGGTGGCGCCAGATAACACGGTCGTCCTGGCGCTGGCCGGCGTCGGCGAGGTGGCGGTCGGGCCGGCGGGCGAGGGGCGGCTGCGCTACGTCGAGGTCGGGCGTCGGCCCGCGGCGGTGGCCCTCAGCCTCGACGGCCGCCGCGCCTTCGTCGCCAACACCTTCGGCGACTCCGTCTCCGTCGTCGACCTTTCGGAGAAGAAAAAGACGTCCGAAGTGGCTTTGGGCCAGGCGCGGCCGCTGACCGCGGCCGAACGCGGCGAGGTGCTGTTCCACGACGCGCGGCTGACGCACGACCACTGGTTCAGCTGCCACAGCTGCCACACCGACGGCCACACGAACGGCCAACTCGTCGACACGCTCGGCGACGATACCTTCGGCACGCCGAAGCGGGTGCTGACGCTCCTCGGCGTCAAGGACACCGGGCCGTTCGCGTGGAACGGCGGCAAGCCCGACCTCGAAAGTCAGGTGCGGGCGACGCTGCGGACGACGATGCACGGCCTGTCGCCGGCGAAGGACGGGCAGGTGCGCGACCTGCTCGCCTACCTCGGGACGCTGCAGCCGCCGCCGCCGGCGGAGAAAGCGGACCCGGAAAAGGTGATGCGGGGGAAGGGCGTGTTCGAGGCGCGCGGCTGCGTGTCGTGCCACGCGCCGCCGACGTACACGACGCCGAAAGCCTACGACGTCGGTCTGCGCGACGAGGCGGGGGATAAGCTGTTCAACCCGCCGTCGCTACGCGGCGTCGGCCAGGGCGGGCCTTACTTCCACGACGGGCGCGCGGCGACGCTGGAAGAGGTGTTCAAGAAACACCGGCACCAGGTCAAAGGAGAGTTCGTAAAGGGGGAGTTGGAGGATTTGTTGACGTTTTTGAGGCAAATTTGAGGGCCGCTTGCGGCTTCGCGCTCCTTGCGAAGCCGCAAGCGGCTAATTCATCAGTTCGCGCGCGCCGCGCTCCAGCAACTCCTCGGCCAGGCGCCGGCCGATGTCCTCCGCCTCCGGGCCGACGACAACCCCTTCGATCCGCCGCGTCCCGTCCGGGCTCAGCACGGCGGCGCGCAGTGACAGGCTTTCCCCCTCGACCCGCGAGACGACCCCCAGCGGCACTTGACACCCGCCCTGCAAGGTACGCAGCAGGCTCCGCTCCGCGAGGACCGCGCGGTGCGTCGTCGGATGGTCGAGCCGTTCCAGGGCGGTTCGCGTCGTCTCGTCGTCGGCGCGACACTCCAGCCCCAGCGCCCCCTGTCCCACCGCCGGCAGCATCCATTGCGGGTCGAGTAATTCGGTGACGGCGTCGCGCAGGCCGAGCCGCTCCAGACCCGCCTGCGCCAGCACAAGGGCGTCGAGCCCTTGTTCGCGCAGCTTGCGCAGCCGCGTCTCGACGTTGCCGCGCACGTCCACCAGGTGCAGGTCGGGCCGGCGGTGCAGCGCCTGGGCTCGGCGGCGCAGGCTGCTCGTCGCCACGACGGCGCCGGGCGGCAGGTCGTCGAAGCGGCGGTGCTTCTCCGAGACGAAGGCGTCGGCGGTCGGGCCGCGCTCCGGCACGGCGGCCAAAACCAGACCGTCGACGGCGACCGTCGGCAGATCCTTGAGGCTGTGAACGGCGACGTCGACGGCGGCGTCGAGGAGGGCGCGCTGAATCTCCTTGGTGAAGACGCCCTCGCCGCCGATCTGGGCCAGCGGCACGTCGCGCACCTGGTCGCCCGCCGTCTGGATGACGACCAACTCGACGGGGCGCGGGTTGGTCAGCGGGCGCAGCCGGTCGGCGACGTGGTTCGCCTGCCACAGCGCCAGCGGACTGCCTCGGGTGCCAATGCGGATCGGGTTCATGTCACATTCCTGCCCCCTCTCCCCGAAGTGGAGAGGGGAGGGATTCGCCCCTTACCGGCCGTTGCTCAAGCAGTAGTCCTCGGCCGGCACGAGGTACTTGTCTTGCTGCCGCTGCATCATGCGCTCGCGCCAGGCCGCTTCCGCGTGGCGGTCGCGCGGCCCCTGAGGACCGGCCGTCGCCTCGGCGATCTCCTCGATGGGGAACTTCGGCGTGCGGTCGGCGTAAAGGAGGCCGTTCGCCTCCTGGTAGGTGTCGGTGAACTGCGTGTAGCAGAAGCCGGCCAACAGCGGCAGGGCGCGCACCGCCTCCAGCAACCGCGCGTACTGGCCGGCGAAGGCCGAGGCGTCGTCGGCGCGGGTGTAGCCCCAAGTCTTCTCGCGGTCGCGCGAGAAGGCGATGCCGCCGAACTCGGTCAGCATCACCGGCTGGTGCCCGTGGGCGTCGTTGTCGAGGACCAGCTGCCGCCCGCCCGGCCGCTCGCGCTGGAACAGCCGCGGCAGGCACTCGTCGGTGCCGTAGCGGCGGGCGATGCGCTCCGGCGCGTCGTCGTAGTCGTGGATGCCGATGACGTCCGTGGCGACGCTCTCCCAGCCGTCGTTGCCGATCACCGGCCGCGTCGGGTCGAGCGACTTCGTCAGGTGGTACAGCGCCTGGACGTAGTGGCGCTGCGCCGGGCTGTCGGGCAGGTCGGGCACGCCCCACGACTCGTTGAACGGCACCCAGGCGACGACGCACGGGTGGCTGGCGTCGCGCTCGACCGCCGCCGTCCACTCGCGCGTCAGCCGCTCGACCGACGCCCGCGTGTAACGGTAGGCGCTCGGCATCTCCTCCCACACCAGCAGCCCGAGCGTGTCGGCCCAGTAGAGGTAGCGCGGGTCCTCGATCTTCTGGTGCTTGCGGACGCCGTTGAAGCCCATCGCCTTCGCCAGCTCGACGTCGCGGCGCAGCGCGGCGGTGTCCGGCGCCGTCTGCCCCGTCTCCGGCCAGTAGCCCTGATCGAGGACAAGACGGAGTGTGTACGGGCGGCCGTTGAGCAGCAGGCGGTCGCCCTGCACCGCCAGGGAACGCAGCGCCGTGTAGCTGTGGACCTCGTCGACCAGTTCGCCGCCCGAGTCCCAGAGTTGGAGTTCCGCGTGGATGAGCGTCGGCGTCGACGGGCTCCAGAGCAATTCGTTGCGGTAGTCGTCGATGCCGGGGTCGGACAGGGCGATGCGGCGGTGGACCTCGCCGGCGACGACGGCGTAAGTGTCGTCGGCCAGCAGCAGGTCGCCGACGTGGAGCTTCACCTGGAGGCGCAGCCCGTCGCGGCGCGGGCCTTCGAGCCGGGCCTCCAGGCCGATCTCCCAGCGCTCCAGGTTCGGCGTCCAGCGCAGGGTGCCGAGGTGCGTTTCGGCCACTTTTTCCAGCCACACTGTCTGCCAAATTCCGGTGGCGCGCGGGTACCAGATCGAGTGCGGCCGCAGCTGCCAGTCCTGCTTGCCGCGCGGCTTGGCGAGGTCGTGCGGGTCGTCCTCGGCACGGACGACGACCGTCTGCGCCGCGCCGGGCTCGAGCAGGTCGGTGACGTCGGCCTTGAACGGGGTGTAGCCACCCTCATGGCGCACGGCGAGGCGGCCGTTGACCCACACCGAGGCGGCGTAGTCGACGGCGCCGAAGTGGAGAACCAGGCGCTCCCCGGCGGCGAGCGCCGGCGTCGCGAACTCGCGCCGATACCAGCAGGCGCGGAAGAAGCCGGCCGCGCCGACGCCGCTGGCCTCCGTCTCTGGGGCGAAAGGGACGCAAATGGTGCGGTCGAACGTCGCCTGTTCCGGCGTCGTCCAGTCGGCGTCGGGGTCGAGGGCGAAGTCCCAGTCGCCGTCGAGGCAGGTCCAGGCGGAGCGCCGCAGTTGGGGCCGCGGGTAGTCTTCGACGGGACGGTCGGTCATGGCGGCTTGGCTCCTTTGGCAAGCGGGGAGCCGCTTGCGGCTTGGCAATTGCGGAGCCGCAAGCGGCGCGATGGGATTCACACAAGCATCAGCGCGGAACTTCCCGAGGGCAGCACCTCGCGCCACTCGCGGATGAGTTGGCGATAATGACGACCCACCTTGCGGATTTTGCGGTCGAGGTCGTACAGGCCGACGGTGTTGACGCGGCGGGCGTCCTCGCGCAGGGCGGTGTCCCAGTCCATCTGGTCGGTCAGGCTGTACCAGGTGAAGCCGACGATGGGCACGCCGTCCTGGCGCAAGCGTAGCATACAATTCCACTCCTTCCACAGCCATTGTACCGACCCTTGCGCCTCCCAGATGTTCGTTTCCGTGTGCATCAGCGGCAGGCCGTAGCGCTCGTAGTACTGCCGGGCGATGACGTAGTAGCCGAAGAACTCGCCCGCCGAGGTCGTCTTGCCGTCGGGCTTCAGCAAATGCTCGTTGGTGACGTAGTAGTCGGTGCCGAGGACGCAGCGGAACTTGTAGTCGTGGTTCACGAAGACGTCGTACTCGGCCGGTTCCATGCCGTGGTCGACGAGGTAGCGGTAGACGTCGGCGCGGACCGGCCGGCCGTAGGTCAGGTCGAGCGGCAGGAAGCGGCGCTCGTTGAGGAAGTCGGCCTGCTTCAGGAGGCCGGGGTTCGCCGGGTGCGTGTACTCGCTCGACTCGCTCTGGACGAAGACGGCGTCCGGGACGTGGTCCAGGATGGCCCGCATCGCCAGGATGTTGGCGCGGCAGACGTTGACCGTCGCCCGGACGAACGCCCGGTCGCTCGCCAGGCACTCGTTCCACCAGCCGTACTTGGCGGAGAAGAGCGTCGTGATGAGGATCTCGTTGACCGGCGTCCAGTACTTGACGTCGGGGTGGCGCTCGGCGAAGGCGCCGGCGTACTCGGCGAAATAGTCGGGGAACTCCGGGTTCTGGAAGTTGCCGAGCCAATCGGGCAGGCCGAAATGGAGCAGGTCGAGGATCGGGTGGACGTCGAGGCGGCGCATCTCCGCGAGGACGTCGTCGACCCAGTCCCAGTCGTAGCGGCCCGGCCCGAGGTGGGTGCGGTAAGGTGCCGGCCCCCAGCGCAGGTAGTGCAGGCCGAGGTCGCGGACCAGCGCGAGGTCGTCGCGCCAGCGGCGGTAGTGGCCGCACTTGTCCATCTCGTCGACGCGGCGCCCGTCGGCGAGGGCGGGACAGCTGTTCTCGATCCCGGTGGCGAACATGAAGCCGTGCATGCCGCTTCTCTCCGCGCGGTGTCAAATCGGGTCCGTCCTTCCCTCGGGCGGCGGGCGCCCCACGGCTCAGCTCGAGCCCCTTCCCCAAGGGTCAACATGCGCCTCGTTCACTCTAAACTTCCGGGCGTTCGACGCAAGGCGAGTTTTCGTCCGCCGGCCACCAGCGCGCGCGGAAGTCTTCGGGGTCGAAGGAGACCTCTTCGGGCACGACGGGGACGCCGTCGTCCGGCCGAGCCTCGGGCTCACGGAATGCCTCCGGGACTTTGGGTCCCTTTAAGCTCTGCGATTCCGTCATGGCACCCTCCTCGGAAGCACGGGCAGTCGGGAATGAGCAAACGGCGCGCCGCCGCTCATTCTCCCCTCTCCCCTTTGGGGAGAGGGGTTGGGGGTGAGGGGCACCCCCGGCCCCTCTCCCCAAAGGGGAGAGGGGAGGAATCGGCGGCCCTTGACCGCCGCCCCCCGCCCGCTAGCCTGACCCGATGGACGACGCGACCGCCTGGCGCCTGACGACGTTCCGCGCCCTGCGCCACCGCAACTACCGCCTCTATTTTTTCGGACAGCTCATCTCTTTCACCGGCTCGTGGGTGCAAACGACGGCCTTGCAGTGGCTCGCCTACCAGCTCACCGAGCAGTCGCGCTGGACGTCGCTGATCTCGACGGCGGGCATCCTGCCGGCGTTCCTCCTCGGCGCCTGGGGCGGCGCCCTGGCCGACCGCGTGCCGAAGCGCACCCTGATCCTGGTCACGCAAACGCTGATGATGGTGCAGGCGCTCGCGCTGGCGGCGCTGGTCCTGTTCGGCGACCCCTCGCCGTGGGCGCTGCTGCTGATCGCGCTGGGGTCGGGCGTCGTCAACGCCCTCGACCTGCCGGCGCGGCTGTCGTTCGTGATGGACTTAGTCGGCCGCGAGGACGTCGTCAACGCGGTCGCCCTCAACTCGCTGATGTTCAACGCGGCGCGGGTCGTCGGCCCGTGGGTCGGCGGCCTGATGCTGAACGCCTTCGGGGCCGGCGTCTGCTTCCTGGCGAACGGCCTGAGCTTCGTCGCGGTGCTGGCGGGCCTGGCGCTGATGGACGTGCGCGGCTCGACCGTGACGGCGGCGGGCGGCGGCTTCCGCGCCCTGTTCGGCGGCTGGAAGCACCTGGCGCGGCGGCCGGCGGTCGCGGCGCTGGTGCTGCTGACGGGCTGCCTGGCGGTCTTCGGCTGGCCGTTCCTGACGCTGCTGCCGGCGCTGGCACACCACACGATCGGGGCGCCGGCCGGGGCGGCGGTCGCGGAGCACGGCGCGGGCTACAGTCGTCTGCTGACCGGCACGGGCCTGGGGGCCTTGCTGGCGGCTTTGGCGCTGGCGTCGTTCACGACGCGGCGCTGGCGGCGACTGTTCCTGGTCGTCTCGGTCCTGGCCGCCGCGGCGGGGCTGGTCGGGCTGTCGCTGGTCGGCGGCGCCCTCGCGGCGTCCGCCTGCTGCGGGCTGGTCGGCTTCGGCCTGGTGCTGTTCAACGCGACGAGCCAATCGGTGGTGCAGCTGAGCACCGACGAGCATAACCGCGGCCAGGTGATGGGCGTCTGGTCGATGGTCATCAGCGGGGCGATGCCGCTGGGCAACCAGATCTTCGGGCCGCTGGCCGACGACTGGGGCGTGCGAGCGGTACTGCGGGCGCAGGGCCTGGCGTGCCTGGCGTCCGGCGCCGGGATTGTGGCGCTGCGGACGATGTGGCGGGGGAAGCGTCCGTAGCGCCCGCCCCGCCTCGTACCCCGGCACGAGAATTGCTTTTCTCACGCCCGGCTTGCGAGGATAGGCGGCGACCTCTAAGCTATGACATCGGCAGTGCGCCGGAGGGCGAGCAACGTGGCCGCGGTAATGACGATGACCTCGGGGATGACGGACCTTCAGCTGCTCCAGCGCGTCGCGTCGGGGGACGCCGCGGCCTTCGCGGAGTTTTACGACCGCCATGCGCCGCGTCTCCTGCGCATTCTCGCGCGCTGGCTGGCAGACCCCGCCGCGGCCGAGGACGTTCTGCAGGAAACCTTCTGGCAGGTCTGGCGCGGCGCGGGGCGCTACGACGCGCGCCGCTCCCCGCCCGGCGCCTGGCTCTTTCTCATGGCGCGTTCGCGGGCTCTCGATTACCTCCGCCACCGCCGCCCCGAGCCGGTCGTCGCCGACCGGCGGCCCGACGGGAAGGCCGACCCGGCCCTCGTCCTGGAACACGAGGAGGCCACGCGCCAGGTGCGCGAGGCCCTGGCCAGTCTGCCGCGCGAACAGCGCGACGCCCTTGTCCTGGCGTTCTATAATGGGTTGACGCACGAGCAGGTGGCCGCGTCCCAGGCGATCCCGCTGGGCACGGCCAAGACGCGCATCCGCCTGGGAATCCGGCGACTCCGGGTTCTCCTCGGCGGCTGACCGCGCGGCACCAAGGGGAGCGGCGAGGGCAACGACGCCCTGGCTGGCAGGTGGAACATGGCTGAGGGCATGCACAAGCACGAGGATCTTTGGATGGGCCAGGCCGAGCTTTACGCCGCCGGCGCCCTGACGCCCGAGGAGCGCGCCAACTTCGAGGCCCACCTCGCGGCCGGCTGCGACGCCTGCGGGGAGGAGGTCGGCGCCTTGGGCAAGGTCGCCGCCGCCCTGGCCGCGGCGCTGCCGCCCCAGGTGCCCGACCCCCGCGTGAAGGCGGAACTGATGAGTCGCATCGCCGGCGAGGCCGTGTCGCGCGAGGCCGCCTCGCCTCTGCTGCGTCACTTCGCCGCGGAAGCCTTCGCCGCCTCGGGGCTGGTCGTCCGGCGGGCCGCGGGCGCCGTCTGGGAGGCGACCGACGTCCCCGGCGTTCTTGTGCGCACTCTATTCGTCGACCGTGACAAGGACCAGTTCACCGCCCTGGTGCGCATGGCGCCCGGCGCGTCGTACCCGCCGCACACGCACGCCGCCGCGGAAGAATGCCTTGTGCTGGAAGGCGAGTTGCGCGTCGGCGACGACGTCCTCCGCGCCGGTGATTATCAGCGCGCCGCCGCCGGCAGCCGCCACCCCGCGCAGAACACCGACGCCGGCTGCCTGCTGCTGATTACGTCGTCGCTCTGCGACATCTTCGAGTGACCGGCCGGGAATTCCCGAAAAAAAACTTGCCATCCGCGAAAACGTGTTCTACCATTTGGGGGCCTCGACAGGGCGTCGGGCCGGGCGGGTTCCTTCCCCACCCCGCCGGGCGCCCGGCCCTGCCCCGCGACGATGACGTTATCGGAGGCGGGCCGTCACACAACGATCGCGATCCTTCTGACGAACTCAGAAGCATGGACGTGCGCGGGTACTCTCGCCCCGGATGGCGGTGACGTCGAACCCCTTCCCTCCCCCCGCGCGGCGGTTGCAGCCTCGACGAAGTAGCGACTTGCATCCCCCTGGTTCGGGCGGACCCGCGGCCGGAGTGCCCGGGCTCCCCGAATAGTGCTGGCTTTTCGAGGAAGGAGCACGCAAGCGATGGTCTCTTCTCCCCTGTTGGACTCCCCGTGCGCCCAGGCCCTCCGCCTCAGCCCGATCCCACCCCTCCGCAACCTCGCCCTCGAGGAAACGGAGGAGGGGATCGTCATCCACGGCCGCGTCTCCAGCTACTACCTCAAACAACTCGCCCAGGAGGCGCTCATGCCGCACCTCGACGGGCGCTGTCTCCGCAACCTGGTTCGCGTGGAGCGGCCGTAAGACGACGAACGCCGCCGCCTCGCCCGTCAATAATCGACGGCCAGGCCGACGCCGAACCAGTGCTCGCGCTCGCGCTGGAAGCCGCCGAACGGCGATTTGCCGTCGTAATACTCCAGTACGGTCCGCAGCGCCCCCATCCGGCGCCCCATTTGTCCCCAGTACCAGCCGACCTGGGCCGTCACGCCGGGCTCGTAACCCTGCTCGCCGCGCAAGTCCATGTCGAAGGCGGCGAACGGCCGCCCACAGAATCCCGTCGGCCCCCGGCCGTACCACTCGACGCCCCAGTCGTAGCGGGACGGCACCTTGCGGGCGGCCGATAGGGACACCGCGTAGCCCGCCACGCCGTAGACGCGCCACTGGTCCCCGAGGAAGCGGCCGGCGCCCAGGACCAGCTCGTTGCGGACGAGCTGGTCGCGCCGCCCGAACTTCAAGAGGTCGCGGTCGCCCTGGTGCGTGCTCGTATGCTCGAAGCCAAATTTGCCGTGCCACGGCCCCCAGGCCGCCGTCAGCGGGAACCCGAACGAGTAGTCCGCGGCGACCTGGTAGCCGAGGTGGGCGAAGCGGGTGCGGGCGACCGCGAAGAAGTCCTGCTGCACTACCAGGCCCGACGGCTCTTCCCCGCTGAAGCGAAGGAAGCCGAATGTGGCGCCGATCGAGGTGTCGATGATGTTCTTGGACTTGTCGTACTCCAACGTGGTCAACTTCACCGCCATGCGCGGCTCGTGCTGGTTGGCCAGTGGGGGCTGCCAGAGGAGGGAAGAAGGCCCCGTGGTGATCAGCACGCCCCGCCACCACATCCCGTAGAGGCCGTCGACGGAGGCGGCGTCGGCCGGCACGGGGGGCTCGACCAGGACCGCGACGGGGGCCGTCTCAGGCTCTCCCGCCGCCGGCACGGGACACGGCGGGGGAGGCACGGGCCGACGCAGCGCCTGGGCGGCCTCCTCCAGCGCCGCCAGAATCTCCTCGTCGCTCGCCCGCGCCGGGTCGAAGCGGAGGTCGATCTGAACGCCTCGAGCCGTCTGGATCGTCCGCCGTCCCGTGGGAGCCGGCGGATTCTCGGGATCCTTCCCCGGAGCCGCGCCGCGCAACCCGACGAGGCCGGCGACGATCAGAAGGTATCGAAGGGATCGCCCGTGAGGAGTTCGCGTCGCCATCCTTGCCGCCTCCCTCGCTCCGTTCGCTTTCCCGCCACGGCCGTCCCGGCCGGGGGCGAACCGTCACCGCCCGCGTCTTGCGGAATGGCGATCGACGCCTTGCCGTGAACATCGGACCCCGCCGACGGGATGATTCACAAGGAAGAGGTCGGACGAGGCGCGACGCCCCCGCGGCGCCCGCGGAAGCGGAAATATCGTCAAAGGCGTCACATCTCGCCGGGCGGCGGCGCCTTGTGCGCCTCCGTCAGGCCGTAGACGCCCAGCTTCTTCCTGACCGTCGCGCGATTCATCCCCAGCCACTCCGCCGCCACCCAGCGGTTGCCGCGCACGCGCCTCATCACCTCGTCGAGCAGCGCCGGTTCGACCAGGCGCAGCAGCTCCTGGTACAGGTCCGCCGGCGGCCGCGGCGCGCCCGCCTTGACGCGCCCCGCCAGCCACTGACGCACCGTCGCCGCGAGGTGCTCCTCCGGACTCGCCCCCGCCAAGCCGAGGGCGAATGTCGGCAAGTGTTCCGGCAAGAGCGGCCCGCCGCGCGCCACGATGGCCGCGTGCTCCAGCGCGTTGCGCAGCTCGCGCACGTTCCCCAGCCACGGCAGCGTCCGTAAGTGGCGCAGCGTCTCCGGCGGCAGCGGCAGCGCCGACGGCTCGAAACGCCGCAGGAAGTGTTCGGCAAGCGCCGCGACGTCCTCGCCGCGCTCGCGCAGCGGCGGCAGGTGAATCGGGAAGACGTTCAGGCGGAAAAAGAGGTCGTGGCGGAAGTGCCCCTCGACGACGCGCCGCGCCAGATCCTGGTGCGTCGCGGCGACGATGCGGACCCGCAATGTCTGCGGCTGGTTGCCGCCGACCGGCAGCACCTCGCCGTGCTCCAGCACGCGCAGCAGCTTCACCTGCACCGGCAAGGGGATGTCGGCCAATTCGTCGAGGAAGACGGTGCCGCCGTCGGCGAGGGCGAGCAGTCCGGGCCGCGCCTGGTTGGCGCCGGTGAACGCCCCCTTGACGTGGCCGAACAGCTCGCTCTCGACGAGGTTCGGGTTGAGCGCCGCGACGTGGACGGGCAGGAAGGGACGGTCGCGGCGCGGGCTGTGGCGGTGGACGGCGCGGGCGACGAGTTCCTTGCCGGTGCCGCTCTCGCCGGTGATGAGTACGCTGGCGTCGCGCGGCGCCACCAGGGCGATCCGCTTGAAGACCGTCTGCATCGCCGCGCCGGCGCCGACGATCTCGTCCGCCGCGACGGGCGGCGCCGACTCGGCCGGGCTCGCCGCCGGTTGGGCGCGGCGCTGCAAGGCGCGGGCGACCGCCTCCAGCGCCGAGCCGAGGTCGAACGGCTTGGCGAGGTAGTCGAAGGCGCCGCCCTCGACGGCGCGGACGGCGGTGTCGAGGTTGCCGAACGCCGTCGCGACGATGACCGGGGCGTCGTGCGTCAGTTCGCGCAGCCGGCCCAGCGCCGTCAGACCGTCCATGCCGGGCAGGCGCACGTCGAGGACGACGGCGTCGAAGCGCTGCCCGGCCGCGAGGGCGAAGGCGTCCTCGGCCGACGCGGCGACGGCGACGGCGTGGCCCTCCGTCGTCAGCGCGCGCCGCAGCGCCCAGCAGACGGCCTCCTCGTCGTCGACGATCAGGATGTGCTTCACGGTCGGCTCTCCGCTCCGCTCGCGGCTTCGCGCTCCGCCGCCAGCCGCGGCGACGCTGTCCTGATGGTAAGCGGCGCCGGCCTGACGAGCAACGCGCGCGCCGCTTCATTTTGTCCCACGGCCTCGGTACAATTCCTCGGTTCTGCTTGGTGCGGGATCAGAAAACGCGAGCGCGACACGATGGACGAGTCCTTCGACAAGAGGATGGCTTTTGGCTTCGCGCTGGCGCTCGCCGCCCTGTTCGCCAACGCCGCGCTGGCCCACCTCAACCTGCATCGGGTCATGGACCGCGAGCGCCAGGTCGCCCACACCCATGAGGTGCTGGACGCCATCGGCGGCGTCCTGTCCGCGTCGAAGGACGCCGAGACGGGGATGCGCGGCTACGTCATCACCGGCGCCCCCGACTTCCTCACGCCATACCACAGCGCCCGCGCCGCCGTCGCCACGGAACTCGGCCGCGTGAAGGAGTTGACCGCCGACAACGACGACCAGCAGCGGCGCCTCGCCCTCCTGGAGGCGCGGATCGCCGTTCACATGGACATCATGGGCAAGGACGTCAGCCTCCGGGGCGTGGGGTTCGAGCCCGCGCGCCAGTTCGTCCGGACGGACCAAGGGAAGCAGGCGATGGACGCCATCCGCGACCTGGTCGCCGAGATGGAAAGGAAAGAGCACGAACTGCTGGTCGTGCGTGAAGGAGAGTCGATAACGAGCTACTGGACGGCGGTGGCGACGAGCGCCGTCGCGCTGGGTCTGAGCGTCGGCATGGTCGGCGTGGCGTTCGTCCTGATCCGGCGCGAGTTGACGGCCCGGCGCCAGGCCGAACGAGGGTTGGCTCGGGCGAACGAAGAGTTGGAGGAGCGGGTTCGCGCGCGGACGGCCGACCTGGACGCCGCGAACGTGGCGCTGCGGCGGAGCAACGGGGAGCTGGAGCAGTTCGCGTCGGTCGCCTCGCACGACCTGCAAGAACCGCTCCGCAAAATCCAGGCGTTCGGCGACCGCCTCCGGGCCAAGTTCGCCGACGCGCTCGGCGAGCAGGGGTGCGACTACCTCGAGCGTATGCAGTCGTCGGCGGCCCGCATGCGCACGCTCATCAACGACCTGCTGACGTTCTCGCGCGTCACAACCAAGGCTCAGCCGTTCGCGCCGGTCGACTTGGCCGTGGTGGCGCGCGAGGTCGTGTCCGACCTGGAGGGCCGCATCCAGCAGACGGGCGGGCGCGTGGAACTGGGCGAGTTGCCCACCGTGGCAGCCGACCCGCTGCAGATGCGTCAACTGCTGCAAAACCTCATCGGCAACGCCCTCAAGTTTCACAAGCCCGGCGAGCCGCCGCTGGTCGAGGTCCACGGCCGGACGTTGGAAGATACGGACGCGAACGGGGCGCCGGGGTCGCTCCGCGAGATCACCGTCCGCGACAACGGCATCGGCTTCGACGAGGTCTACCTCGACCGTATCTTCGAGGTTTTTCAGCGCCTTCATGGTAGGATGGATTACGAAGGGACGGGGATGGGCCTGGCCATCAGCCGTAGAATAGTCGAGCGGCACGGCGGCGCCCTCACGGCCCGCAGCACGCCGGGGCAGGGGGCGGCCTTTGTCGTCACCCTGCCGTTGCGCCACCCGGAGAGCGAGACGACACGCGATGAACAAACCCGGTAAGCCCATCACGATCCTGATGGCCGACGACGACGCCGACGACCGCCTCATGACCCGCGAGGCGTTCGAGGAGAGTCGACTGGCCAACGACCTGCGCTTCGTCGAGGACGGCGTCGAACTGATGGACTACCTGTACCGCCGCGGCAAGTACGCCGACCCGGCCACGTCGCCGCGCCCCAGCCTGATCCTCCTCGACCTGAACATGCCCAAGAAGGACGGCCGCGAGGCTCTTGCGGAGATCAAGGCCGACCCCAGCCTGCGCAAGATCCGCGTCGTCGTGATGACCACCTCCAAGGCGGAGGAGGACATCGCCCGCTCCTACGAACTGTCGGCGTCGTCCTACATCACCAAGCCGGTGACGTTCCAGGGGCTGGCCGACGTCGTCCGCACGCTGGGCAAATACTGGCTGGAAATCGTGGAACTGCCGGACAACGGGAACGGGGGGGCGACGTGAGTCCGAAGCCGATCCGCGCCCTGCTGATCGAGGACGACGAGGACGACTACCTCCTCACGCGCGAGTTGTTCGCCGACATGTACGGCGGCGGCTTCGAGCTGGACTGGGTGGCCGACTACGACGCCGGGCTCGAGGCGATCTGCCGCGGCGACCACGACGTTTACCTGCTCGACTACCGGCTCGGGCCGCGCGACGGGCTGGAGTTGCTGCGCGAGGCGACCGCCCGGTCGTTCAAGGGGCCGGCCATCGTCCTCACCGGCCAGGGCGAGCGCGAGCTCGACGTGGCGGCCATGAAGGCGGGCGCCGCCGACTTCCTGGACAAGGGGCGGCTCGACGCCGCCTCGTTGGAGCGAGCGATCCGCTACGCGGTGAATCAGCGCCGCCACGCCGACGACCTGGAGCGGCGGGTGCGCGAGCGGACCGACGAGTTGGAGACGGCCAACGCGGCGCTGCGCGAGTACGCCGAGCGCTTCCGCTTCATGGCCGAGTCGATGCCGCAGAAGATCTTCACGGCCCGGCCCAACGGCGACATAGACTATTTCAACCGGCAATGGATGGAATTCACCGGCCTGTCCTTCGAGCAGACCAAGGACTGGGGCTGGACGCGGTTCGTCCACCCCGACGACCTGGGGGAGAACGTGCGCCTCTGGCGGCACGCGGTCGCCACCGGCGAGCCGTTCCAACTCGAGCACCGCTTCCGCCGCGCCGACGGCGTTTACCGCTGGCACCTGAGCCGCGCCCGGGCGATGCGCGGCGCCGCGGGCGACGTGGTGATGTGGATCGGCTCGAGTACCGAAATCGACGACATGAAGCAGGCCGAGGAGGCGCTGAAGGAGACCGACCGCCGCAAGGACGAGTTCCTGGCGATGCTCGCCCACGAGCTGCGCAACCCCCTCGCCCCCATCCGCAACGCCCTCCAGGTCTTGCAGATGACGGGCTCCGACGACCCCGACGTCGTCTGGGCGCGGGGCGTGGTCGAACGCCAGGTCGATCACCTGGTCCGGCTGGTCGACGACTTGCTCGACGTGAGCCGGATCTCGCGCGGCAAGATCACCCTGCGTAAGGAGCGCGTCGACCTGACAGCGGTCGTCGCCCGCGCCGTCGAGAGCAGCCGCCCCTTCATCGAATCGAGGAAACATGAGTTGGACGTGACGCTGCCGGAAGGGGCGACGCCGGTGGAGGCCGACGCGGTGCGGCTGGCGCAGGTGCTGCTCAACCTGCTGAACAACGCCGCCAAGTTCACGCCGCCGGGCGGGCGGATCTCCCTGTCCGTGACCAAGGCGGGCGGGGAGTCCGCGGCCCCCGGTCAAGGCGTGATCCGCGTGCGCGACACCGGCGAGGGCATTCCCGCGGAGATGCTTGCCAGGGTGTTCGACTTGTTCACGCAGGTGGAGCAGACGCGCGACCGCGCCGAGGGCGGCCTGGGCATCGGCCTGACGCTGGTGCGCCGGCTCACGGAGATGCACGGCGGCACGGTGGACGTGTCCAGCGACGGCCCCAATAAGGGCAGCGAGTTCGTGGTGCGCCTCCCCTTGCTGCCGGAGGAGCCGTCGCCCGCGCGGGTGGCCGGCAAGCCGGAAACCGAGACGGCGCCGCGCCCGGCCGTATCGGGACGGCGTATCCTCGTGGTGGACGACAATCGCGACTCGGCCGAGAGCCTGGCCATGTTGCTGCGCCTGTTCGGGAACGAGGTGCGCACCGCCCACGACGGGAAGTCTGCCGTGGAAACGGCGTCGGCGTATCATCCCGACGTGGTGCTCCTCGACATCGGCCTTCCGGGCATGGACGGCCTGGAGGTCTGCCGCCATTTGCGCCAGCAGCCGGACGGGGAGCGGATGCTGCTGGTGGCGATGACGGGCTACGGCCAGGAGGATGATAAGCGCCGCTCCCGTGAGGCGGGGTTTAACGCCCACCTGGTCAAGCCGGTCGACTTCGACGCCCTCCAACAACTGCTCGCCAGCCCGGAGTTAACCGGCCAGACGCAGATCTGAAGGGCGGCACAAGCGGTCGGCGACAAGCCGGGAGGATGACTCCGTCCGCGCCGGGGCGACGTGTTCGGCATTGTGGAGGGTTAGGCAGCGACACGAGCAGAAGCAGTGTTCGCAGCGCCGGCAGAAGATCGTATCGCGGAGCTTTCGACCGCACTGACGGCAATGGATGAAGTCCGACATATCTTGTCTCCTTCCTCTGTTCCATACTGAAGACAAGGTGCAAACCTTATGCCGGATCGCGCCGGGCTCAGGCCCTCGGCTGCCCGAGCGGCTCACCGACCAGTTGGCTGACGCTCTCGTGGTCAAACAGCGTCGGCACCCCGCCCGCCGCTATATACACTGCCGCCCCGTCCCGCAACACCAGCGCCTCGGGGTGGTCCACCTGAAAGTGATCGCCGTTGACCAGCGCCACGGTGTAGGACCGGAAGGGGGTGCGGCGCTGGAAGGCGCGCAGGGAACGCTCGAAATGTCCGGGGTCCATGAGCAAGTCCTCCTCGCGGTCCCCCCACTCGCCGACCTTACGGCGTCCGGGGGAACCCTCAGAATTGTAACGTCTGCCCCTTTGCGGACACAACCACTTCCCGATCAAGATGCTCCGCTCGCCGAACTCCCGCGAACGAAAAGGGAACGCCGGCAGACCGTTGAAGATTTCCCTGTCACTTGGCGCCCGTCGGTTGCGGAGCCGCGTCGCGCGCGGGCAGGGCGTCCGGCCAGCGCGGGTCGCCGCCGCCGCGCAGGGCCGGGTCGACCGGCGGCGAGCAGGGGTGCTGGCACGGCAGTTCCAGCAATTTGCCGAGGTCGGGCAGCGGCGCCAGGCATTCGGCGCCGACGCGCTCGCCGCCGACCTGGAACAAGTCCTCCGTCTGGAGCAAATTCGCCACGTCGACGACCGCCGTCCACTGGGCGCCGAGCGCCGTCAGGTAGGCCGTCAGGCTCGTCCCCAGGTTCTGCTGGGCCGTGGAGATGTCGATGAACTGGATCTCCTGCTTTTTCGTCTCCTGGATGCTGTAGCGCTCGAAGACGTTGCGGAAGACGCGCACCTGGTCGGGGAGGATCTGGTCGCGGTAGAAGGCGAGCAGCTGGCGGTTGGTCTGGTAGCGCTCGAACGCTTCGGCGAGACGGCTCGACAGGTCGGCGCGGACGCGGTGGGCCTCCTCCGAGGCGCGGAGCAGCTGGGCGTCGGCCTGGCGGATGTTGCCCTGGTTGCGGTCCCACACCGGCAGCGGGATGTCGATCTCGGCGACGGCCGTGGTGTTGTTTGGTGCCTGCGTGTAGTCGCGGTTGACGCCGGCCTTGACGGTGACGTCCGGCACCGGCGTGACCTGCTGCAAGCGCAGGTTGTAGCGGGCGCGCGCCAGGCCGTTTTCCGCCGTCAAGAGGTCGGTGTGGCGGCTGAGGACGCGGGCGAGGACGTCTTCGTACTTGTAGAGCGGCAGCGGCATGTCGACGCGGCCGGCCAACTCGGCGGGCGGCATTCCGGGCAGGCCGAGCGACGCGGCCAACTGCTTCCAGGCGGCGGCGTAGCGGTTCCGCGCCTGGATCAGCGTGCCGCGCGCCTGCACGGCGAGGGCGCGGAACTGCAACGGCTCGTAGGCGGCCACCTGCGCCCCGCTCAGCAAGTCCACCTGAATGTGATATATTTCCTCGGTAAAGTGGGCGAAAGCGAGGCCGACCCTCATGCCCTCGCGGGCGCTGAGGACGGCGAAATAGTTGGCGCGCACCTGGCCCATGACGTCGTACTGCGCCCGGCGGAAGGCCGTCTCGGCGTTGCGGACGTCCATTTCGGCGGCGGCGCGGGCGAACTTGAGCTTGCCCCCCGTCTTGATCGTCTGCTGGAGAAAAGCCGTGTGCTTGCCGGCGGTGTTGCCGAGGCCGACGTCGTCGATCGTCAGGCCGAGGCTCGGGTTGGGGTAGACGCCGGCCTGGATCGCGGCGCCGTGGGCCGCGTCGACGTCGGCGGACGCCTGGCGCACCGCCGGGTTGTTGCTCAGCGCGAGGCGCTGCAGGTCCGCCAACTCCAGCGGACGTCCCTCGGGGTTCGGGGCGGGCGCCGGGTTGGCGCCGAGCGGCGGCAGCGGCGGGTAGAGGCGGAGGATCGTCTGCTTGCGTTCCTCGTTGAACTCCGGCTCGAGCGGCGGCAGACGAATGGGAGGGACCGTAGAGCCGGGCAGCTCCGCCGGGACGCGCAGCCGGCCTTGAATGCCTGGCTGGGCCGGCGGCGGTTCCTGCACTGGGGGAGAGCTTTCCTCGGCCGAACCGAGGCGCACGTCGATGGGCAAGGCCGCGGCCTCGCAGACGCGACGGTCGGTGTCGCCGCACAGAGGGAAGCCGCAGCCCCCGGCGAGGAGCAGGCCCAGGGGCAGCGCGAGCCGACGCCAGGAAGGAAGTCGCATGACACTCTCCTCGCCGCGACGAAAGGAACACGGGCAGGAGTTGTATCGGCTCTGAGGATGCGGCGGGTTCGGAAAAGCTTGCGTGCTGCGCGGGATTGACGGGCGGGGTCGGGGAGGGGGCAAGCCAGGCAAGGCGTCCTCCGGGCAGGCTGGCGGCCCGCCCGGAGGAGAGGCGGAGATCCTACTGTCCCGCGCGGCGGGCGACCTGGAGTTGGGCGCGGGCGCGGAGCCGGGTCTTCTCGCGGACGTCGTGCGCCTCGCGTGTCGTGGCCGGCGGCTCCGCCGCTTCCAACGTCGCGCGCGCCTTCGCGGTGTCGATCTCGTCGGCCCGGAGGGCGCGCGGCGTCAGCACGGTGACGACGTTGCCGCGCACCTGGGCGAAGCCGCCGTCGACGTAGAAGCGCCGCGCCGCCGCCCCCTGGCCGAGGCGCAGCTCGCCGAAGCCGAGGCGGCCGATGAGCGGCGCGCGCCCCGGCAGCACGCCGAGTTCGCCGTCGTACAGCGGCAGCGCCACGAAGTCGACGCGCTCGTCGAGGACGGCCCGCTCGGGCGTGACGACGACGCACTGTAACTTACGGTCGGTGGCCATGATGATCCCTATAGGGTGCCAAAAAGACCTAACCACAGAGAGCACAGAGAACACAGAGAAAAGGCAAAAGAAAAAACTGATCCCGGCGGGGCTTCCTCTTTTCTTTCTGTCTTCCTCTGTGTTCTCTGTGTTCTCTGTGGTTAGGTCTTTGAGGCATTCTTACGCCATCTTCTTCGCCTGTTCCTTCGCCTCGTCGAAGCCGCCGACGTACAGGAAGGCGTTCTCCGACATCTGGTCGCCCTCGCCGTCGCACAGCCGTTTGAAGCTCGAAATCGTCTCCTTGATCGACGTGACCTTGCCCTTCTTGCCGGTGAACGTCTCGGCGACGACGAACGGCTGCGACAGGAATTTCTCGATGCGCCGCGCCCGGCTCACCACCTGCTTGTCCTCCTCGCTCAGTTCCTCGACGCCGAGGATGGCGATGATGTCCTGCAGCTCGCGGTAGCGCTGGAGGATCTGCTGCACGCGGCGGGCGACGGCGTAGTGCTCCTCGCCGACGACCTGCGGGTCGAGGATGCGGCTGTTGGAGGCGAGCGGGTCGATGGCCGGGTAGATGCCGCGCGACGCGATGGCGCGCTCGAGGTAAATGAAGGCGTCGAGGTGCTGGAAGGCGTTCGCCGGCGCCGGGTCGGTCGGGTCGTCGGCCGGGACGTAGACCGCCTGCACGCTGGTGATGGCGCCCTTGTTCGTGCTCGTGATGCGCTCCTGCAACTCGCCCATTTCGGTGGCGAGGGTCGGCTGGTAGCCGACGGCGCTGGGCATGCGGCCGAGCAGGGCGGACACCTCGGCGCCGGCCTGCGAGAAGCGGAAGATGTTGTCGACGAAGAGGAGCGTGTCCTTGCCGGTCTGGTCGCGGAACCACTCGCACATGGTCAGCGCCGACAGGGCGACGCGGAGGCGGGCGCCGGGCGGCTCGTTCATCTGGCCGAAGACCATCGCGGTCTGCGTGAGGACGGCGCGGCCGGTGTCGCCGATCTTCGTCTCCTGCATTTCGAGCCAGAGGTCGTTACCCTCGCGGGTGCGCTCGCCGACGCCGGCGAAGACGGAATAACCGCCGTGCTGGCTGGCGATGCGGGCGATCAGCTCCTGGAGGATGACCGTCTTGCCGAGGCCGGCTCCGCCGAACAGGCCGGCCTTGCCGCCGCGGACGAGCGGCGTGAGCAGGTCGATGACCTTGATGCCAGTCTCGAACAGTTCGGTCTTGGACGACAGCTCGTGGAACGGCGGCGGCTCGGCGTGGATGGAGCGGTACTCGGCGGCGATGACGGGGCCGCGGCCGTCGATGGGCTCGCCGAGGAGGTTGAAGACGCGGCCGAGGGTGCCCTCGCCGACGGGCACCTGGACCGGCTTGCCGGTGTCGCGGACGTTCATGCCGCGGACGAGGCCGTCGGTGGAGCCGAGGGCGACGCAGCGGACGCGGCTGCCGCCGAGGTGCTGCTGCACCTCGCCGGTGAGGCGGAGGCGGATGCCCTTCTGGTCCTCCTCGATGCGGCAGGCGTTGTAGATCTCCGGCAGGTGCCCTTCCTCGAACTCGGCGTCGAAGGTCGAGCCGATGACCTGCACGATGCGGCCGAGGTGGTGGCCGTTGCCGTTCGTCGATGCCATGATGCTCCCCACTATCTCAAGGGACTAGATTTCGATTTTCCTGCCGGCCAGAATGTCTTCGACCAGCTTCATAACCTCGGCCCCGCCGCCGGGGTAGACCTTCTCCGCAAGCCGCCTCATCTTCGTCAGGTCGAGGACGTCGCGGTTATTCTCGACCACGTCCACGAAGTCGCCCGCGTCGACGAATTTCTTGGCCTGGCGGCGGAGCGGAGACGTCATGGCGGCGAATTTTGAGATCAGTGCCATTTCCAATTCGGGGATGTCATGCGTCTCCCCTACCGGGATCGTGTGTCGGAACACCAGCCGGAATACGTCCTGGGTCGGCTTCATAACGTCGATGACGACCTTGTCGGTCGCCGGGTCGACAAAGCGTGTCACAACGGGCGTGTCCTGAACCACGAAACTCGGATACGCCCGCTGGACGGCCCGTACCGCCTTGCGAATGTCCTTTTTCCTTACCAGAACGTCGACGTCCTGAGTCGCCCGCGATTCGCTGCGGTAGCCGGCGAGTCCGTGCGTCCCCATGAGGACCGGCCGAACGCCGACCGAATGCAGAACTTCCACCACGGCTTCCGGCGTGACTTCGATAGCCATCGGACGGTACTTCCGTCGGAACATCTGCGTCAGCGCGCTACTGATGCCAAGCGCTTGCAGGTGGCTGCGGACAGCCTCTTCCGTCCGAGTCATTTCAGCGCCTCGGACCCGCCGAGGATCTCCGAAATCTCCTTGGTGATTTGCGCTTGCCGCGCCCGGTTGTACTGGCTGCTGATCAGCTTGATCATGTCCGTCGTCTTGTCGGTCGCCGCCTTCATCGCCGCCCGCCGCGCGATCTGCTCGCTCACCGCCGCGTCGAGGAAGCACTTGAACAGCCGCACCTTGAACGACACCGGCAGGATCTCTTCCAGGATGCCCTTCGCGTCGGGGTAGAACTCGTACTCGACCTTCCCCTTCGTCGGCTCGGCCGGCGCCTGCCCGCCCGGCACGGCGTCGAGCGGCAGCAGCGTCTCGACGACGGGCCGCTGCCGGCCGGCGCTGAAGAACTTCATGTAGACGACCTGCACCCGGTCAATCGCGCCCTTCACGTAGGCGTCGAGGTACTTGTTCGCCAACACCTCGACCTCGTCGTAGGTCGGCTTTTCCTCGAAGTGCGTGTACGTCGCCTCCGCCGCCACGCCCTGGAAGCGGAAGTAGGTGATGGCGCGCTTGCCGGACAGTTCCAGGTGCAGCGCGCTGCCCGACGCCCGGACCTGGCGAAGGGAGGCATTCGCCTCGCGGAGGATGATGGCGTTGTAGCCGCCGCACAGGCCGCGGTTGGCTGCCAGGACGAGGACGAGCGTGTTCTTGACCTGCTCGCGCTTCTCCAGCAACGGGTGCGTCAGGCCGGCGGCGGAGGCGCTCAGGTCGGCGGCCAGCTCGGCGATCTTGCGCGTGTACGCCTCGGCCTCCGTCGCGCGGTCCATCGCCTTCTTGAAGCGCGCCGTCGCGATCAGCTCCATCGTCTTGGTGATCTTCTTGATGTTCTGCAGCGCCGCGCGGCGCTTCACGAGGGCACGAGCTTTCGCCATGAATGCCACCTAGAGAATGAGCTTCTCGCCCTGTCGCGCCTTGCGGGCTAATTCCCGAACGTCCTTACCACCATCGGCATACATCAGTGCGCCCAGAGCGACGAGCTTGTCCTCGTCCAGGTCCGGGTTCCGTTTTACCATCAGGATAAAGTCGTGCGCGTCCTGATGCTTGTCTTCCTCCGCCCGATTCAGACTGGTCATCGCCGAGAATTTCATCACGACGGCCATTTCCAACGACGGCACGCGGTAAGTTTGGCTTCCCGAGTGGACCGTGTGCGTGTGCTTGAAGACCTCCACATACGGCTGTTGAACCGGCTTCATCACGTCGATGGCCACGTCGTCCGTCCCCCGGATACGCAGTCGGACGACGACCGGAAGGTCCACGGGCTCCAGGTGAGGGAAGGCCTCGCACAGGACCTTCACCGCTTTCTTCACCTGCCGGGCGGCGACGATGACGTCCACGTCCTCCGTCGCCCGCGGCTCCTTGCGCCACCCGGCCAAACCGTAAGCCCCCGCCAGGACGAAGCGAACCTTGGCCTCGTTCAGGACGCGGACGACATCCATGAGGGGGATGTATTTGTCCACTTGGTAACTCGATAGAATCGCGGACTTTCGCACGGCCCGGTCGTGGACTTCGGCGGTTGCCATTGTCCGCTCCCTTGTGTTGGCGGTCCTTACGCCTTCTTCGCCTTGAACTGCGGCTGGAACTCCGTGATGGCGGCGGTGATCTGCACCTCCAGCTCTGGCGTCAGCTTCTTCCCCTTCGCCAGCGCGTCGCGCACCGCCGACTTTTGCTGGCGCATGTAGAGGAGGAACTGCTCCTCCCACGCCGCCACGTCGCGCCGCTCCACCTTGTCCAGGAAGCCTTTGGTCGCCGCGAAGATCGCCAGCACCTGGTCGATGACGTGCATCGGCCGGTACTGCGGCTGCTTGAGCAGTTCGACGATGCGGTAGCCGCGGTCGAGCTGCGCCTGCGTCCCCTTGTCGAGGTCGGTGCCGAGCTGGGCGAACGCCTCCAGCGCCCGGAAGTTGGCGAGGTCCAGACGAAGACTCCCCGCGATCTGCTTCATGGCGCCGATTTGCGCCTTGCCGCCGACGCGCGACACGCTGATGCCGACGTCGACCGCCGGGCGCACGCCGGTGAAGAACAAACTCGGCTGCAAGTAGATCTGGCCGTCGGTGATCGAGATGACGTTCGTCGGGATGTACGCCGACACCTCGCCTTCCAGCGTCTCGATGATCGGCAGCGCCGTCAGCGAGCCGCCGGAGTTCCACACCCTGGCGAGCTTGTGGCCGGGGAATTTCGCCAGGTCGTGCTTCTCGGCGTGTTCCTTGTCCATCGGGCCGACGTAGACCTTGCCCTTGTCGCCGTGCCCGCGCGCCTTGGTCGGGTCGGCGGCGCCGTTGACGCCCCAGTCGTCGGTCGCCTTCTTCGTGTCGGCGTCGCCGCCGAC
The DNA here is from genome assembly GCA_038229635.1 of Gemmatales bacterium. Classification (GTDB taxonomy): domain Bacteria; phylum Planctomycetota; class Planctomycetia; order Gemmatales; family Gemmataceae; genus DATFNV01. The sequence continues at coordinate 12,649 of JBBROG010000017.1, read as the reverse complement.
GATGACGTAGCGCTCGGCGACCTTCACCGACCGCTCCAGAAGACGCGAATGGGCGTAGAAAATGTCGCCGGGATACGCCTCGCGGCCGGGCGGGCGGCGCATCAGCAGGGCGAGTTGGCGGTAGGCGGCGGCCTGCTTCGTCAGGTCGTCGTAGACGCAGAGCGTGTCCTTGCCCTGCTCGTACATGTAATACTCGGCCATCGCGCAGCCGGCGTAGGGGGCGACGTACTGCAGCGGAGCCGGGTCGGACGACGAGGCGGCAACGACGATGGTGTAGTCCATCGCGCCGTTGGCCCGCAGCGCCTCGACGACGCGGGCGACCGTCGACTCCTTCTGGCCGACGGCGACGTAGACGCAGATGACGCCCTGGTCGCGCTGGTTGATGATCGTGTCGATGGCGATCGCCGTTTTGCCCGTTTTGCGGTCGCCGATGATGAGTTCGCGCTGGCCGCGGCCGATCGGCGTCATGCTGTCGATGGCCTTGATGCCGGTCTGCAGCGGCTGGTCGACCGGCTGGCGCTCGGCGACGCCGGGGGCGATGACCTCGACCGGGCGGCTGTGGCTGGCGACGACCGGCCCCTTGCCGTCAAGCGGGTTGCCGAGCGGGTCGACGACGCGGCCGATCAGGGCGTCGCCGCACGGGACGCTCAGCAGGGCGCCGAGGGTCTTGACCTCGTCGCCCTCGGCGATCTCGAGGTAGCTGCCGAGGATGATGACGCCGACCGAGTTCTCTTCGAGGTTGAACGCCAGGCCGCGGACGCCGACGCGCGTGAACTCGACCATCTCGCCGGCCATGACGCCGGACAGGCCGTAGACCCGCGCGATGCCGTCGCCGACCTCGAGGACGCGCCCCGTCTCGCGGGTGTCGATCTTGTCGCGGTAGCCGCTGATCTCCTGCGTCAGGACCGACAGGATCTCGTCAGCCTTGATTCGTGACATGGCTGCTTCTCTCTATCAATTGTTTGCGGATGTTATCCAGCCGTGTGCGCACCGAGGCGTCGTACTGCCAATCGCCGACGCGGACGACCAGCCCGCCGAGCAAGTCGGGGTCGAGGCGCTCGTCCAGCACCGGCTCCTTGCGGAACGACTCGCGCAGTTCGGCGCGGAGCCGCTCGCGCTGATCGTCGGCCAGCGGCACGGCACTGGTGACGCGCACCGGCACGCGGCCGGCACGCTCATCGGCCAATTCCTTGAGGAGCGTGTGGATGCCGCGCAGCAGCGATAGGCGGTCGTGGTCGTTCAGCACGCACAGGAAATTCAGCAGGGTCTCGCCCAACCGGCCGTCGAAGGTGCGTTCGAGGACTTCGCGCTTCTGCCGCCGGCCGACGGCGCTGCCGAGGAGGAACGTTTCCAACTCGGGGTGCGACGTCAGGACGTCGTCGATCAAGGCGTCGAATTCGCCGAGGACGGCGGCGACCTCGTTGCGCTTCTCGGCGGCGTTGTAAAGCGCCTCGGCGTAGATGCGGGCCACGCGCTGCGAACTGACGTCCAGCACCGTGCGCTGCAGCTTGGCGGGTTGGTCGGCCGCGGGACTCATAAGGGGTTCTCGTATGGTGTCGCTCGCGGCTTGGCAAAGTGCGAAGCCGCGAGCGGCGGGGCGGTCACACGTTCTTCCGCGCGGCGGTTTTCAACTCGGCGACCGCCTCGTCCACCAGGCCGCGGTGGTCGTCGGCGTTGAGGCTGCGGCGGATCGCCTTGGCGGAGATCAGCGTCGCCAGCTGCGCCGACTGGTTCCACAACTCTTGCAGCGCCTGCTCCCGCGCCGTCCGGATCTCGTGCAAGGAGCGGTCGCGCTCGGCGTGGATCGCCGCCTCGGCCTCGGCCAACTTCTGGGCCTTGAGGTTCTCGCCGGCGCGGTGGACTTCCTCCATTTTGAGGCGCACCGTCTCGTGGACTTTGTCCATCTCGGTCTTGAGCCGGGCGCGCACCTCCTCCGCCTCCGCGCGGGCCCGGTGCGCCTCGTCGATGGCGCTCTGAATCGCCTGTTCGCGCTTGTGGAGGCCCTCGAGCATGGGGCGCCAGGCGAAGACGCGCAGGACGACGAACAGTAGCGCGAACACCACGATCGTCCAGATCGTCAAGTCGAACCGCGGTTCGAGGATGTTGATCTTCTCCGCCGCGGCGTCGCCGTCCTTGGCCAGGGCCAGGGCCGGCGCGCCGGCCAGGACGGCCAGCGCCAGCAGGAGGACCAGGACGATAGGCCGGGAACGTGTCATGTCTCTCTCACCCGTCATGCTCGAAGGCCCCGGAACGCGAAGCGCGGAGACGGCCGGCCGACTTAGAACTTGGCCGCGCCGCCGATGAGGTAGCAGAGGATCACGCTGGCCAGCGTCGCGCCTTCGAGCATGGCCGCGATGATGATCATGGCCGTCTGGATGCGGGGCGCTACCTCGGGCTGCCGCGCCATGCCCTCCAGCGCGGCCGAGCCGATCTTGCCCATGCCGTAGCCGGCGCCCATGATCGTCAGGGCCATACCCAGGCACGAGCCCACGCCGGCGCCGGATAAGAAGTAAGACGTGTGCTCCGGCCCCTGCGCCAGCGCCGGCGCCGCTCCGACGAGCATCACGACCGCAACCAGACCGACCAGCTTCAGCAGTTTCATGGAACTCGGTACTCCCAAGACGGGCAACGACGGCGCTGCCCTTGGTGCCTGAACCGTTATCACCGTGCCGCGACGCGGCTTCGTCCTCCGACTCCCCTTCCCGACGGGCGCCTCAGTGCGCGGGGTGCAGGGCCATCCCCATGAACAGCGAGGTCAGGAAGGTGAAAATGAACGCCTGCAAGAAGGCGACGAACAACTCCAACAGACTCAGGGCGACCATGCCGAGCACGCTCGTCAGCGTCACGCCCCCCCACAGGAAGTCCGACCCCGTCATGCCGGCGACGTGAATGAAGATCAGGATGGTCGCCAGCACGACGTGCCCGGCGAACATATTCGCGAACAGACGCACGGCCAGCACGACGTTCCGCACCAGGACGCCGACCACCTCCAGGACGAACACCAGCGGCTTGATGAAGAGCCCCATCGGGAAGGGGACGTCGATGTGCGGCCACAGCGATCCGACGTAGTGCCCGAAGCCCATCTTGCTGATGGCCGAGCCGTGGATGGCGAAGAACGCCACAACCGCCAGCCCCAGAGTGACGTAGATGCTCCCCGTCGCCGACCCGAAAAAGGGGAACATGCCCAGCAGGTTGTTGAACAGGACGAACAGGAACAGCGTCCACAGAAAGGGCACGTACTTGTCCACGTCGTGGCCGCCGATGTTCGGCTTGGCGATGTCGTCGCGCACGAACGTCAGCAACACCTCCAGGGAGTTCTGGAGCCAACCGCGGGGGGTCTCCCCGCTCTGCAACCGCCGGGCCAGGGGGACGTAGCACAGGATCACGGCGCCGGCGGCGAACAGCTCCAGAATCATGAACTTGGTGATCTGGAAGCCGAGAATGTTCGGCAAATGGAGGTGCCGCGGATTGATCTTGTCGAACAGGTGCCAGGCGCCGTGCTTATCGTCGACGACGTGTTCGAGGGCGTTCGGCTGGCGGTAGGCGTGTTCGTCTTCGCCGTGGCCGGCGGCGTGTTCGTCGTGAGCGGCCTGAGCCTCGCCGTGCTTGTCGGCGGTGTGGGCTTTCTCCCCGTGTTCCTGGGCGCCTGCCGGCGTTGCCCCGACCGGCCAGGCGAGCAGGCCGAGAAAAAGGGCGAGCGCGAGGCCGCGGGCAGCCGGCACGGGCCGGGAACTTCGCCTCGTCTTGTGCGTATCCGAGATGACGCGCGTCATCGGGCAACCCCGTGTGGTCCGTTCTTTTCCGCCTGTTCCGCCGACGTCTGCTGGGTGAGCAGCACCATTTCCAAGGCCAGGGTGAACAGGTAGAAGCCGATCACCCACAGCCAGAAGCGCTGGTAGTTGAAGTCGGGGGCGAGGTGATACAGAGCCATGCCGGCTCCGATCACGAACGCCATCCGCACGACCGTCCCGCCCATGACGGCGAGCAGCTGCTGCTCCGGCAGTCCCTTGAAGGCCCAGCGCGTCCAGGCCAGCGTGAGGGCCGTCGGCACGAGGCAGAGCAGCGCGGCCGCGGCACTGTGCAAATAGGCCAGGTCGTTCGTCAGGTAGCGAGCCGGGACGGCGACCAGAGCCCAGGCAAGGAGCGTGCCGCCGATCAACAGGCTCAGGCTCTTCTTCACGGGGCGTCTCCCGGCGGCTTCGGCTTCTCTTCGGCGTCGTGCCGGGTCACCATGATAATCAGGTGGGCGAACCCGCCGACAAACCCCAGCACGAAGCCGAGGACGGTGGCCCACGGGGTCCAGCCGAAAGTGCGGTCGAGGAAGATGCCGAGGCCCATCGGGGCGACCATCTCCAGCCCGACCTGGGCCAGGGCGAAGGCGAAACCGACCTCTCTCGGGTTCGGCAGGCCCTTCGGCATGGGTGCCTCCCGCCGCCGGACGCGGCCGGAACGCCACGCGGGCGTCAAGTGCTGTCGCTGTCTGGGGTTGCCCGTTACGCGGGTATTCTGAGAAGTGGCGCGCGAAAGTCAACGGGATCCTCGTGTATTTTTTCACGAAGTCGCGCCCGTCCCCCGCTTGCGGCTTCGCAAGTGCGAAGCCGCAAGCGGAGGGCCGCGCCGAATTGCGGAGAAACTCCGAACCGGCGCGCCGTTTGCCCCACTCTACGCATGGGTCTGACAACTTGGTGTTTCGTGGAGATGTGCCATGCGTCTGTTATGCTTCCTCTTCCTGCTCGCGTTCGCTGGGGCCGCCGCCGCCTTCGCGGTGGAGAATCAGCAGGAAGTCACCCTGACCTTCTGGAACTGGAGCGCCGTGGCGAGCGTCGCGCTCGTGGTCGGCGCGTCCTACGCGCTCGGGATGCTCAGCGGCTGGTCCGTCGTCGGCATGTTGCGCCGCTCCCTCCGCCGCGTGACGGAGGCGCCGGACCGGGCTTACGCCGACCGAGTCCTGTAGCCCACTGCCGCTCACTTTCCTACGCGGGGTCGCGGACGTGCTGGGCACGGGCGAAGAGGGCGAGGTACGGCTCGTACTTATAGCGTCGGTTGCGCTCGGCACCCGTCACCTCCCGGAGGATCTTCAGGTCGTCGGCGAATTGGCCGACGAGCCTGTTGGCCGTCGCGTAGGAACAGTCCAGCCACTTCTCGACCATCCGGACGTTGACAAGGGGCTGTTCGTAGAGCCGGTCGAGCAACTTCAGGCCGTTGGTGCCGTTGACCTTGGGGTGATCCACAACCCGCGCCCGGTGTTCCTCACGAAGGGCGAGGATTTTCCTCGCGGTGTCGGCGGCTTCCGCGCTCACTTCCGCGACCCCGCGTAGGAAGAACTTGAGCCAACCTTCCCAGTCGCCGCGCTCCCGGACCGCCGTCAGTCGGTCGTAGTACTCCGCCCGGTGTTGCTTGAGAAAAAAGCTGAGGTAGAGCAAGGGGCGCTCGAGCACGCCCCGCCAGCAGAGGAGGAACGTTATCAGCAATCGCCCGACCCGGCCGTTCCCGTCGAGAAAGGGGTGAATAGTCTCGAATTGGGCGTGAGCCAGTCCGCACTGAATCAGCGCCGGCATCGACCGGTCGTGGAAGAACGCCTCCAGTTCCCCGAGCGACTGTTGCATCACCGACACGGGCGGAGGCACGAAGGATGCTGTCTGAAGGGTGCATCCCGCCGGGCCAATCCAGTTCTGGCTGCGGCGAAATTCTCCCGGAGCCTTCTCGCCGCCGCGAACGCTGGCCAGCAACTCCGCATGAATCTCACGGATCAGCCGCAGGCAGAGCGGCAATTCCCGCAGCCGCTCCAGACCGTAGTTCATGGCCGAGACATAGTTGACCACCTCGGCCACGTCTTTGGGGTGTTCTCCGCCCTCGGGGTCGAGCTCAAACTCCAGCACGTCTTCCAGCGTGCTCTGTGTCCCCTCGATTTGCGAACTGAGAACCGCCTCTTGCCGCACATACATCGCCACGAAGAGGTGAGGGTTGGGAAGTGTGGACGCGACCCCGTCGAGCCGAGCCAATCGCTGGTCCGCCTCCGAAAGCAAGCCGACGAACTCCATGTCCATCTGAAGAGGCGGCTCGGGCGGAAGTTTGAGCGGATGGAAGGCCGTGTATCCCTCCACTTGTTTTACAAAAGTGCCCGCGCGTGACATAAGGAGCCCTCCGGCGACGTCCTATGTCACCGTACGGCAATTTGGGTCTGTCGCAACCCTCCTTATTATAGAAATCAGCATCTCGTTAAAACAAGCCGGTCAACCCGGCAGGCGCTTGCCGCGCGTGGCGAGCAGGGCGGCGAGGCGGTCGGCGGACAGGCGCGGCTCGTCCATCAGCAGGCCGTCCATCTCTTTCCGCACGAAGCCCGACAGGTCGTCGCCGGTCCAGCCCAGTTCGGTGAGGCGCTGGCCGACGAAGGCGAGGCAGTGGTCGCGCAGCTTCGACGTCTGCCGCGACACGTTGCCCTCGTGGATGCCGAGGACCTGGGCGGCTTCGCGCTGGCTGAGACGGTAGCGCAGCCGCAGGCCGAGGATGAGCAACTCGTTCTCCTTCAGGCCGCCGAGCCACTCGCGGGCGGCGAGACGGAACTCCTCATGCCAGCGGCCGTCGCCCTCCTCGGAGTCGTGGAATTCGCGCGCGTCGAGGTCGTCCTCGGGCAGCGCGTGCAGGCCGCGCGCCTGACGCAGGTCGGAAATGTGCTTGTTGTGGAAGACGCGGATGAGCCACGGCACGAGCGGGCGCTGGCCATCGTAGCGGGCGAGGATGGGCGTCGAGCCGGGACGCTCGCCAGCGAGGAGGTAGCCCCAGAAGTCGGCGACGGCGCCGTCCTGGCGCTCCTCGTCGCGCGGGAACAGGCGGACGGCGCGGGCGCGCAGGGCGTCGACGAGCAGGCAGTCGGCCCGGCTGGCGCGGGCGGCGAACAGGCACTCCCACGCCTTCGCCTGGCCCTCCAGGCAGGCGCAGCAGAGGAACCAGTCGACCGAGTAGAGGTTGTCGAGAAAGGCCGGCCAGTCGACGGGGCGCTTGGCGGCGGCAAGGGCGAAGGCGCGCGTCAGGTGGCGCTCGAAGGCGGCGCGGGGGAGCGCCAGCGCGGGCAGTTGCAGGCGGCAGAAGTGGTACAGGAGTTGGGTGCGCGGTCCGTCGGTCATGGGGCGGGATCCTCTCGCCGCCGCTCGCGGCTTCGCACCTGCGAAACCGCAAGCGTAAGATCACTTCTGCGGCACGAACACCAGCACCTCGACGCGCGCCGGCGGCAGCTTCTCGGCCTTGTCCTCGCCGGGGTACGGTTCGGTGCCGAGGCCGAGCGCCGTGACGCTGCGCCAGGTGATCCAGCCGGCCTTCTGCACCGAGTGCTGCTCCTTCAAGTAGACGCACACCGCCTCGCTCTGCAAGTCGGTGAGCGGCTTCGCCTCGCCGTTGCTGCTTTGGGGGTCGGCGCAGGCGACGACGACGAGGTCGGCGCCGTCGTGCTTCAGACTCCCCTTGACCTTCGGCACCACCTCGTCGAGGCGCTGCTTCCCCGACGCCGTCAGCGCCGCCCGCCCCGGCTCGAACAGGTCGCTTTCGGCGAAGACCGTGCGCAACCGCTCGCAGTTGGGCCGGTAGAGGATCTTCGGGGCGTCGCGCGTGTAGTTGCGCAGGATCGGCAGGTTGCCGAGGGCCTCGGTGCGGCTCTCGACGACGCGCAGCGTGGAGCGCGCCTGGTGGAGGGTGGCGACCATCTCGCGGCCGAGGGCTCCTTCGCCTTCGCGGACGCCCTTGAGGGTCGTCTTCATTTCGTCGAGGACGTCGGCGATCTCCGTGGACGGGCGCGAGGCGAGGACGGCGTCGTCGGCGACCGGCTCGGCCGACGCGGAGCCAGGGACGATCTCGACGACCTTGCCGCCGATGAGGCCCTCGCCGACGATCTGCACGCTGGCGTCGGCGCGGAGAAGGGGACGCAGCCGGCTCTTGATGCGGAGGCGGAGGACGACGTCGCCGCCCGGCGTGAGGGGCGGTTCGAGGCCGACGACCTCGCCGGCGTCGACGCCCTGGACGCGGACGCGCGTGCCGATCTCGACGCCCTGGATCGACTTGAAGCCGGCGCGGACGTGGAAGGCGTCGCCGGGGAACCAGCCGCGGCTGCCGACGGCGAACAGCCCGGCGCCGCCCAGGCCCAGGCCCAATAGCACGACGGCGCCCAAAAGAACCGCCTGCCAGCGCGACAGTGATCGAGACACGACGGCGCCCCTCGAACCGGCGGGAAGATCGACAATCCCCTCCATTATACAGGGACGCCGCGGCGCCGGGAGGAATTCGCGCCGCGGCGTTGACGGAGGTTCGGGCGCCTCCTAAAGTAAGGGTTTCCTCGACTGGGAAGAGTCTCCCTTTGTGATACGGTGAGGTCGTTCGATGGTGCGGAAGAAGCTGGGACGAGGTCGGAAGAACCGCTGCCGGTTTTGCACGAAGGAAGGCTGCCCCCGGCCGGCCTTCGTGGACTACAAGGACGTGCAGACGCTGAAGAAGCTCTGCACCAGCCAGGGGAAGCTCTTCAGCCGCAAGCGCAGCGGCAACTGCGCCGCCTTCCAGCGCGCCGTGAAGGACGCCGTCAAGCGGGCGCGCTTCATGGCCCTGATGCCTTACGTCGGCGAGTAATCGCTTCTCTTTACCAGCCCGAAGCGCGCGATGGGTGCCGCTTGCGGCTTCGCACCCCCGCGCGGGCGCTTCGGGCTGGTGAGCCTGCGCCTCTTGTGCTATAAGCCCTCCCGTGCGCGGATTTCTCCTCGGGAGGTCGATCCCCATGACAGCCTGTTCGCCGCGTCGTCTCCTCCCCTGTGCCCTCGTACTTTTCCTCCTGGCGTCGGGCTGCGGCGACGGCGAGCCGGCGCTGGCGCCGGTCCGGGGCCGCGTCTATCACAAGGGCGTGCCGCTGGCGGGCGGCAGCATCGTGTTCGCGCCCGACGCCGACAAGGGCGGGCACGGGCCGCTCGCGCTCGCCGAGATCGCCGCCGACGGCAGCTACAGCCTGCGCACCGGCGACGAGGCCGGCGCCGTGCCGGGCTGGCACCGCGTGACGGTCGTCGCCGTCGAGGTGTCTCCCGCCGCCGAGCCGGGGGCCTTGGCCGAGGCGCGGTCCCTGATCGCGCCGAAGTACGCGGCGCCCGACCTGTCCGGGTTGACGGGGCAGGTGAAGCCCGGCGAGACGAACGCGATCGACTTTCACCTCGAATGACCCATCCGCTTGCGGTTGACATGGACTCCGCGGCCGTGTTACTTACCTAACCCTGCCGCAGTTGGGCCTCCTTCGTCAAGGACGACGTTCGCCCCGCCACGCCCGGCGGAGGCAGGTTGCGCACCTATGAATCGGTTTCTGCATGGCGTGGTTCGAGCCGTGGCCGAGACATTCGACCTCCCCGGCCCGGTCCTGGAGGTCGGTTCCTATCAGGTCCCCGGCCAGGAGGAGATCGCCGACGTGCGCGCCCTCTTCCCCGGCACGCCGTACCTCGGCGTCGACGCCCGCCCCGGCCCCGGCGTCGACGAGATCGCGGACGTGGAAGACCTCCCTTACGCCGACGCCTCCTTCGGCACCGTGCTGGCGCTGAACACGTTCGAGCACGTGCCGCGCTTCTGGCGCGGCTTCGAGGAGGTGCGCCGCGTGCTCCGCCCGGACGGGGCGCTGCTGGTGACGGTGCCGTTCTACTTCCACGTCCATGACTACCCCAGCGACTACTGGCGCTTCACGCCGGAGGCGCTGGGCCTGCTCCTCGAAGGCTACCCGCACACCATGCTCGGCTGGCAGGGGCCGGCGAAGCGGCCGGCGGCGGTGTGGGCGCTGGCCTTCCGCGAGGAGCACGCGCCGCCGACCGACGGCGAGGCGGCGCGCTACCGCTCCCTCGTGACCCGCTACGCGCGGGAGCCGCTGCCGTGGCTCCGCCGGCTGCGCTACCAGGTGGGGCGCGTGCTGTGCGGCCGAGGGCCGTTTGCCCCGTACCTGGACCGCGAACGCTGGGAGACCGAATGGCGAACTTCCCCGCAGCCCGCGAGGCGCTGACGCACGCCCTCGCCGTGGACGAGGCGGCGACGCGGGTCCCGCGGCGCCGGCCCTCGACGCAGACCGAAGACATAATCGACGTCTCGGTGTGCATCGCGAACTGGAACTGCCGCGAGTTGCTGCGCGCCTGCCTCGCCTCGCTCGCGGCCGACCTCCAGGGCGTGCGCGTCGAGGTCATCGTCATCGACAACGCCTCCGCCGACGGCGCCGCCGACATGGTCGCGCGCGACTTCCCCGACGCGGTCCTCCAGCGCAACGCCTCCAACGCCGGCTTCGCCCGCGCCAACAACCAGGCCGCCGAGTTGGCGCGCGGCCGCTACCTGTTCTTCCTCAACAACGACACCGTCGTCCCGCCGGGCACCCTGCGCCGCCTCTTCGACTACTGCGCGGACCACCCCGGCGTCGGCATGGTCGGCCCGCGCCTGCGCGACGGCGACGGCCGCGCCCAGGTGTCGTACCGCCAGAAGCCGACGCTCGCCACGCTCCTGCACCGTACCAGCCTGCTGCGCTGGACAGGGATTTTACGGGGCAACTACCTCCGCTACCGGCGCCGGGAGTTCGACCCCGAGACGACGCGGCCGGTCGAGATCCTGATGGGCGCGGCGATGTTCGTGCCGCGCGGGGTGTTCTTCACCTGCGGCCCGTGGGACGAGGACTTCACCTTTGGCGGCGAGGACATGGAGTTGTCCTTGCGCGTCGGCCGCGACTACGACGTGGTCTACCTGCCGAGCGCGGAGATCACGCACTACGGCCGGGTGAGCACGCGGCAGCACATCGGCTTCGCCTCGACGAACATGGCGATCGGTTTCGCGCGCTACCTGCGCAAGACCGGCTGCCCGGGCGCGGGGGTGGCGCTCTACAAGCTGGTCGTGACGCTCGACGCCCCGTTGCAGCTGGCCGACAAGGCGGCGCAGTACCTGTGGCGGAGGGCGCGGGGGCGGCGCGACAAGGCGGAGAAGAGCCTGTTGGCGGTGCGCGGCCTCGGGCACTTCCTCGTCAAGGGGCTGGTGCCGTTCTGGCGCGTGTAGCCGCGGTACGGCGTACTCAGTACTCAGTACTCAGTACTTTTTGCCGCCCGCCCCGACACCCGAGAACCGCCACGATGTCCTCGCCGACGCCGCCCGACCCGACGACCGACGACGCCGGCCGCCGCAAGGCGATGTTTATCGTCTTCCTTGTCGTCTTCATCGACCTGCTCGGCTTCGGCATCGTCCTGCCGCTCCTGCCGCTGTACGCCACGTTCCTGCTCACGCCCATTTACCCGGACAACCCGGACCGCGTCGGCGCCGTCCTCGCCGTACTCATGTCGTCGTTCTCGCTCATGCAGTTCGTTTTCGCCCCGATCTGGGGGCGACTCTCCGACCGCGTCGGCCGCCGGCCGGTCCTGCTGCTCGGCCTCGGCGGGTCGGTCGTCTTCTACGCCCTGTTCGCCTACGCCTCGCACGTCGGCTTCGCGGGGCAGCAGCCCGGACTGGCCCTCGTCCTGATCCTCGTGGCCCGGATCGGCGCCGGCATCGCGGGAGCGACCATTTCCACGGCGCAGGCGGTCATCGCCGACTGCACCACGCCCGAGAAGCGCTCGCGCGGCATGGCCCTCATCGGCGCCGCCTTCGGCATCGGCTTCACGTTCGGCCCGCTGCTCTGCTTCGCGTCGTTCTTCGTCGCGTCGAAGGCGGCGCCCGGCGCGGCGGCGGCGCTGCTGTCGCTCGTCGCGCTGGTCCTGGCCCTGGTCCTTCTCCCCGAGACGCTGCGCACCGGCAGCGCGGCGGGGCGGCGGCACTGGCTGAAAGTCGGCACGACGCTGGAGGTGTTGCGCACCCCCGTCCTCGGCGCCCTGGTCGTGATCTTCTTCCTCGCCACCGTCGCCTTCGGCAGCCTGGAATCGACGCTGGCCCTGATGAACCAGTTCTTGCTGACCAGCGGCGGCAAAGTCCTTCGCCTGCACGAAATGTCGCCCGAGCAGATCGACGACATCTTCCGAAAGAGTTCGCTCATCTTCGCCTACGTCGGCCTGACGCTGATGCTCGTCCAGGGCGTCTTCTACCGCCGTTTCGTGGCTCGCGTCGGCGAGGTGGCGTTCATGCGGGCGGGCACGCTGCTGATGCTCGTCGGCCTCGTCGGCGTCATCGGCACCATGATGGCCGTCGTGTCGCACGCCCTCGTCGGCGCCTGGGCGGTCTTCCCGGTCGCGCTCGTGATTCTCGCCGTACTCGTGACGGGCTTCGCGCTGATGACGCCGTCGGCGCAGGCGCTGATCTCGAAGCGGGCCGACCCGGCGCGGCAGGGAGAGATTCTCGGCGTCAACCAATCGGCTTCGGCGCTGGCGCGCATTTTGGGGCCGGCCGTCGGGTCGTCGCTGTTCTTCGTGGACGCCTCGCATGTCCTGCCTTACGCCCTCGGAGCCGGGCTGAGGGCCGTCGTGTTCCTGCTGACGCTGCGGCTGCGGCAGGACTGAGGTCACTTTTCTCCCCTCTCCCCTTTGGGGAGAGGGGCCGGGGGTGAGGGGTTGGGCCTCCCGCGGGTTGGGGGGGGGGGGGGGGGGGGGGGGGGGGGGGGGGGGGGGCGCCGCGCCGGCGCGGCGCCCCGCGCGGCCCCCCGCCCCGGCGGCGCCGCCCGCCGCGCCGCGCCCCCCCCCCCCCCCCC
>JBBROG010000016.1:0-53754 GCA_038229635.1 Gemmatales bacterium | reverse complement strand
CCTGCCGGCTCACCCCCCCCGCGGTTTTGCGGTTGGTGGTGCCCCGCGGCCGCGGCCCCCCCCGCCCGCTTTTTGCGCCGCGGGGGGCCGGGGGGGTTCTTTTTGCCCCCGCCCTCCCCCCCGCGCGGCCGTCTCGATTTTCACCTGAAGGTGACCGACAGCGCCCCGGTCTGGTCGAGGGTCATGCTGGTGACACGGTTGGGGTACACGTTCACCCAACCCCGGACGACGTCGTACCGCCAGACGCCGTGGTTGCGGGAGCTGAGCACGTACAGCGTACCCGTGTTATCGACGACCAGGCTCTGCACGTCGTTGACCGGATCGATATTCGTCCAACTCTGGCCGCCGTCGTACCGCCACACGCCGTGGTTTCGGGAACTCAGCACGTACAGCGCCCCGGTACCGTCGACGGCCATGCTCTGCACGTCATTGACCGGATCGATATTCGTCCAGCTCAGGCCGCCGTCGTATCGCCACACGCCGTGGTTTCGGGAACTGAGCGCGTAGAGTGTGCCGGTGCCGTCGACCGCCAGGCTCTGGACGTCGTTGACCGGATCGACGTTGGACCAGCTCAGGCCGCCGTCGTACCGCCAGACGCCGTGGTTGGTGAAGCTGAGCGCGTAGAGCGCCCCGGTGCCGTCGACGGCGATGCTCTGGACGTCGTTGACGGGATCGATATTCGTCCAGCTCTGGCCGCCGTCGAACCGCCAGACGCCGTGGTTGGCGAAGCTGAGCGCGTACAGCGCCCCGGTGCCGTCGACGGCGATGCTCTGGACGTCGTTGACGGGATCGATATTCGCCCAGCCCTGGTCGGGGTTGAACTGCCAGACGCCGTGGTTGGCGAAGCTCAGCGCGTAGAGCGCCCCGGTGCCGTCGACGGCGATGCTCTGCACGTCGTTGACGGGATCGACGTTGGACCAGCCCTGGCCGACGTCGTACCGCCAGACGCCGTGGTTGCGGGAACTGAGCGCGTAGAGTGCGCCGGTGCCGTCGACGGCGATGCTCTGGACGTCGTTGACGGGGTCGACGTTGGACCAGCTCTGGCCGCCGCGGTACTGCCAGACGCCGTGGTTTCGGGAGCTGAGGGCGTACAGTGACCCGGTGCCGTCGACGGCCAGGCTCTGGACGTCGTTGACGGGATCAACGTTAGACCAGCTCTGGCCGACGTCGTACCGTCAGACGCCGTGGTTGGCGAAGCTGAGCACGTACAGCGTGCCGGTGTTATCGACGACCATGCTCCGCACGTCGTTGACGGGGTCGATATTCGTCCAGCTCTGGTCGGGGTTGAACTGCCAGACGCCGTGGTTGGCGAAGCTGAGCACGTACAGCGTGCCCGTGTTATCGACGACCAGGCTCTGCACGTCGTTGACCGGATCGACGTTGGACCAACTCTGGCCGCCGTCGAACCGCCAGACGCCGTGGTTGGCGAAGCTGAGCGCGTACAGCGCCCCGGTGCCGTCGACGGCGATGCTCTGGACGTCGTTGACGGGGTCGACATTCGTCCAGATCTGGTCGCCGTCGTACCGCCAGACGCCGTGGTTGGCGAAGCTCAGCACGTACAGCCACCCGTTGCCGTCGACGGCCATGCTCTGCACGTCGTTGACGGGGTCGATATTCGTCCAGGCCCCACTCATGTCGGTTCGCGCTCTCAGCTCGCCGTTCGTGAGGAGATACACCAGGTTCGGGGTGCCGTAGACGTCGACCACGCCGAAGTCCTTCACGTTCGTGTCGATCACCGACCACGTGCCGTTGGAGAATACTTCGAGTTGGTTGCTCGCCGTCAGGGCGACGGCGTACTGGCCGCCGAAGGTAGACCAACCCGCCCATTTCACCATGCCGGCAGGCGCCTGGACGGTGTCGCCGGCCAGGCCGGCGACGAAGCGGGGGACGAGCGGCGTGCCCCGGCCGGTCACCAGGTCGTAGCCGGGGCCGCAGTTATACGTGCCGTTGCCGCCGGTGGTGACGTCGTTGAAGGCGTCGGCGGGCAGCTGGTACAGGGCGGTCAGAAAGTCCTGGCTGTTGTACGCGGCCTGGCCGCTGACGTAGGACCGGCCCTGGTCGATGATGGACACCAGCCCGGCCATGATCGGGGCCGAGAGGCTCGTCCCTCCCTGGCTGTAGGTGCCGTTGCCGCCGTAGGTGTCGTAGACCCAGACCGAATCGGCGCTGAAGGCGGCGTCCGGAATGGTCCGCCGGGTCGTGCTCTGGGTGACCACGCCCTTCTGGTAGGCGGGCTGGGACTCGTACTGACTGATGCCGCCGCCGCTGCGATTGCCGACGCCCTTGTTCCAGCCCTTCTCGCTGTAGCCCGCGGCCGTGCCGTAGTCGAGCGTGGTGCCGCCGACGGCGACGACGTTCGGCGAGAAGGCCGGGAAATTTCCGGGCGTGCCCGTGTCTCCCGTCGAGGCGACGAAGGTCACGCCGGCGTGGTTGAACGGCCCGTCCCGACTCGTCTCGCCGGAGAATTCGGCATTGCCCCAGCTCATCGACACCACCACGACGCCCGGGTGGCTGGCCGCGTAGCTCGCGGCGGCGTACAGGTCGGAGGAGCCGGAGGTGTTGGCCTCCACCAGGAGGATGTCGGCGCCCGGGGCGATGGCGTGGACGTACTCCACGTCCAGGGCCGTTTCCTGCTCCCAGGTGCGGGGCGCCCGGTAGTTCTTGGCTCCGGGCGTGCCCTGGCCGGGGTCAGGCCCCGGCAGACTGGCGCCGCCCCTCTGATTCACGACGGTAAAGCTCGGGGGGGCGGGGATTTTGTAGAGGGCGTCGAACGCGGCCAGGTCGGCGCGGATGTTCGGGTCGTCGTAGGCATCGACGATGGCGATGGTCGTATTCCGGCCGTCGCCGACCTGAAAGCCGTGCGTGGCGCCGACGAAGCCGACGCGGTCGAAGCCGTAGTACTGGCGGACCTGGATGGGACTGAGGGTAGTGAGCAGCTGACGCTCCTCCAGCGCCTCGAACCGCGGCCGGAATTGCGACTTGCCGGAAGCGGCCCTGCGCCTGGCGCCGGTCTTGGCCGCCCGGCGGCTGAGCTTGTTCCAGAAGGAAGCGAGAGATAGAAACATGACGAATCTCCTTTAGTTGATAAGGTTTCTTGGGCAAGGAACCCGGCTCGGCCCCTTCGGCCTTGCCGTCGTGCTTTCAACAGTCTCATCGCCGCCCCGGAGGCCGGGCGAACAGGCCCCGCTTTACTTCTTTCACACTCCCGACCCGTTTGCTACATTGAAGGCGTCGCGCGAATCCCCTCAGGAGGCCCCCGGTCGGGGGCTGGCCATGTCCGAGACTGCTCCCTTCGCCGAGTTCCTGCGGCGCGTCCGGTCCGGCGACGCCAAGGCCGCCGAGGAATTGGTGCGCCGCTACGAGTCGGCCATCCGCCTGGCGGTGCGCACCCACCTGACCGACCCGGCCCTGAAGCGCCGCTTCGACTCGATGGACGTGTGCCAGTCGGTGCTGGCCAGCTTCTTCGTCCGCGCCGCCGCCGGGCAGTACGACCTCGACGACCCGGCGCAGCTCACCGCCTTGCTGGTGCGCATGGCGCGGAACAAGCTGGCCGGGCACGCCCGCTTCCACCACCGGGAGCGGCGCGACACCGGCCGCGCCGCCGGCCTGGACGGCGCGGCCGATCGGGCGGTCGGCGGCGAGCCCGGACCCGAACAGGTGGCCGCCGGCCGGGACCTGCTCGAAGCGCTGCGAAGCCGTCTGACGCCGGAGGAGCGCGCGGTGGCCGACCGCCGCGGCTTGGACCAGGGCTGGGCCGAGATCGCCGCCGCACTGGGGGGGACGGCCGACGGCCGCCGCATGCAGCTCAAACGTGCCCTCGACCGCGTCGCCCCCGAACTGGGCCTGGAAAGTGACGGACAGGAGTCCACCGATGTCTGAGTCGCCCACCCCCTGCCCGCCCCCCCTCGCGGACCTGGCCGACCTCGTCGCTGGCTGCGGTGCCTTGCCCCTCCCCCGGCTGGTCGAGGCGCTGCGCGCGGACCAGGCGCGGCGCTGGCGGTCGGGCCGGCCGCTACCCGCCGAGGCCTACCTCGGCGCCTTCCCGGCCCTGGCCGCCTCGGCCGAGGACGCCCTGGTGCTCGTCTGGGGCGAGGCGGTGCTACGCTTCGAGGTCGGCGAGGCCCCGTGCCAGGAGGAGTACCGCGACCGCTTCCCGCACCACGCCGACACGCTCGCTCTCCAGTTCGACTTGAGGCGTCACCTGGGGCCGTCGTCGGACGCCCCTACCGTCGCCCCGGGTCCGGCGACCCGTGAGGCCGGCCCGCCGCCGCCGAAGGTGACGGGCTACGAGATCCTGGGCGAGTTGGGCCGGGGCGGCATGGGGGTGGTCTACAAGGCGCGGCAGGTGAGCCTCAACCGCATCGTCGCCCTGAAGATGTTGCTGACGGGGCCGTATGCCGGCCCGGAGGAGCACGCCCGCTTCCGGACGGAGGCGGAGGCGGTGGCCCGGCTGCGGCACCCGAACGTCGTGCAGATTTTCGAGGTCGGTGAAGAGGCCGGGCGGCCTTACCTGGTGCTGGAGTACGTCGCGGGGAACAGCCTGGACGGAGTGCTGGACGGCACGCCGCAGAACCCCCGAGTCGCCGCCGCCGTCGCCGAGACGCTCGCCCGCGCCGTCCACGCGGCCCACCAGCAGGGCGTCGTCCACCGCGACTTGAAGCCGGCAAACGTCTTGCTCGCGATTGCGGATTCCCAAGGGCAATCCGCATCCTGCTATCTGCAATCCGCAATCCCCAAAATTGCCGACTTCGGCCTCGCCAAGCAGATGGACGCCGCGCAGGGTGCGACCCCGAGCGGGGCGATCCTGGGCACGCCCAGCTACATGGCGCCGGAGCAAGCGTCGGGCAAGGCGCGGTCCGTCGGCCCGTCGGCGGACGTGTACGCTCTGGGGGCGATCCTCTACGAGATGCTCACGGGCCGTCCGCCGTTCCGGGGCGAGACGTCTCTCGACACGCTGCAGCAGGTTGTGAGCGATGATCCGGTGCCGCCGCGGGTCCTGCAACCGAAGGTGCCGACCGACCTGGCGACGCTGTGCCTCAAATGTCTGCAAAAGGACCCCGGCCGCCGCTACGGCAGCGCGGGCGCGTTGGCCGACGACCTGCGCCGCGTCCTGGCCGGCGAGCCGATCGAGGCCCGCCCGGTGGGGCCGGCGGCGCGCCTCG
This sequence comes from Gemmatales bacterium, assembly GCA_038229635.1. Taxonomy (GTDB): domain Bacteria; phylum Planctomycetota; class Planctomycetia; order Gemmatales; family Gemmataceae; genus DATFNV01. The sequence continues at coordinate 48,592 of JBBROG010000016.1, read as the reverse complement.
CGCGCTGGTGCCGGCGGAAGCCCGCGGTGGCTGGCTTGCTGGCCCTGGTGCTGACGCTCGCCGGGGGGGCGTTCACGGCCGTGACCGCGCTGTGGCTGCGGGCCGAGCGCCACCGCGTCCAGGCCGAGAATGACCGGACCGACGCCGTCGCCGATTTCCGCCTGGCCCGCGATTCCGTCAACGGGTACGCCGCGCGCGTCAGCGAAGACCTGCGCCTCCGTGAAGAGGACCTCCGGCCCCTGCGCAAGAAGCTGCTGGAAACGGCCGTGCCGTTCTACGAGCAGTTGATCGAGCGCCACGCCGACAACCCCGAGGTACAGGCCGAGCGCGGCCAGGCGTACATGCGTCTGGCGTCCGTTACCTCGGAGATCGACGACAAGGCGAAGGCGCTCCCGCTCTACGAGAAAGCCCTCCCCCTGCTGGAGGAGCGGCTCCGCGCCCGCCCGGACGACCGCGAGTGCGTCCGCGACGTGACGGACTGCCGCGTCAGCCTGGCCGGCCTTTACCATCTCACCGGGCGCTTCGACGACGCGCGGGCCGAATACCTGCACCTCCTCGTTTGGCAAGGTCAGCTGGCCCGGGCCAACCCGGACGAGGTCAAGTATCAGGAGGATCTGGCGCACAACCATAACGACCTGGCCGTCCTCGCGAACGACACGGGCCGCCTCGACGAGGCCCTGGCCGAGCAGGCGGAGGCGGTCAAGGTGCAACAGGGGCTGGCCGACGCGCATCCCGCCGTCGATCGCTACCGGCAGCGCCTGGCGTCGTACCGGGCGAACCTTGCCGCGCTGTGCGGCGTCGCCGGGGACCACAAGCGGGCGAAGGACGAATACGACACGGCGGCGGTCGACCTGGAAGCCCTGACCGCGAAGGATCCCGACAACGCCGTCTGTCAGCGGGAGTTGGCCGTCGTGATGTACCAGGCGAGCGGACTGTCCGCGAGTACCGCGCAGGCGATCGCCCAGTGCGAGCGGGCCTTGCTCCTCCTCGAGGCGGCGGTGCGCAAGAACCCGAGTGTCACCGAGGCCCACCTGGAGCTGTCCCAGTGTCTCACCAAGCTGGCGGATTTCTACAAGGGGCTCGGTCGCGACGCCGACGCCAAACGCCTCTACGGGCGGGCGATCGGGCTGTACGAGGGACTCGGGGGTCAGAACCCGAAGGTCCATTTCTATCGGTTTCATCTGGCCCTGGCACGGCGGGGGCTGGCCACCTTGCACTTCGTCGGAGATCTCTCCAAGGCCGAGGACGAATTCCGCAAGGCCGTGGCGATCCATGCCGATCTGGTCCGCGAGAACCCCGGCCTGTCCGCGTACGCCGAGGAGTTGATCGCCGCGCGGATCAGTCTGGCAACCGTTTACCTGAAGCAGGGCCGGAACGCCCTCGCCGAGCCCGAGTACGAGGCGGCGTTGGTCGCGCTCAAGGCGCGGGCCGCGGGCGACAAGGCCGGGAACGATTCCAAGGAGAGTCTGTCCGTGTGCCGGCTTAACCTGGCCACGCTCTGCTACCGGACGGGCCGTCTGGCGCGGGCCGAGGCGTTGTACGGGGAGGCCCGGGTCGCCGCCGAAGAACTCGTCCGCGCCAACCCGGACCACGACGTACAGGCCCTGACCCTGACGAGCATTTATTCGAGTCTCGGCACCGTCGCCTGCGCGCGCGGGGACGCGGCCGCGGCCGTGGGTTGGTGTGACAAGTCGGTCGCAGTCTTACTCGCGTGGCTCAAGCGCGAGCCTGGCGCCGTCGCGATGCGGCGTCGGCTCCGCGACGCCCGCGCGGTTCGGGCGCGCGCCCTGAGCCGGCTGGGGCGCCCTGAGGAGGCCCTCAAGGAGTGTGAGGAGGCGCTGGCGATTGACACGGGCCAGCCGCGCGACGCCACCCGGGTGCTGCACGCCCTGACGCTCGGCCGGCAGGGCCAGTGGGCCAGGGCCCTGGCGGAGGCGGACGAGGTGTCCTACTCCGAGAAGAAGCTCTCGGGCCCCACGCTCTACGACCTGGCGTGTACCTACGCCCTGAAGGCCGGGGCCGTCACCGCGGACGTGGGACCCGCCGCCCGCGCCGTCGAGATGCTGGTCCGGGCGCGAGCGGCGGGCCATTTCAAAGGGGCTACGTTCGTCGAACAGCTCAAGAACGACGTGGATCTCGACCCGCTGCGCAAGCGACCCGACTTCCAGAAACTCCTCGCCGAGCTTTGACGCTTACTGAGTCCCGGGCTGGCGAGCGAAGTCGGTCCGCCGCGGTCACATCACGATCACCACGTCCCGCGCGTCGTGGGCCTCGACGGGCCGCCCCAGCGACTCGACCAGGCCCGCGCAGCGGTGACACAGCGGCACGAACAGCACCTGGTCCTCGCGCAAGTCGATGATCTCGTACAGCCGCACCTTCAACCGCACCAGCGCCGTCGCCGTCAGGCGGCACACGAACACGCTGTACTGCCGGCGCAGCCCGAAGTCCTCGCACGCCTTCGCCACTTTGCGCAGGCGCTTCGGGTTGCAGATGTCGTAGGCGACGAGCCAGGTGTCCATCCCCCCGCCTCCTCAGCGCACCGTGAACCCCGTGTAGCGCGGCACGTCGCCGCGGATGTGAGCCGCCAGCATCCGCGCCTGGACCTCCAACATGCGGCCGTAGGACATCTTGTACCCGTAAAGAGGGTGTGTCACGACCGTCGAGCGCCGCTGCTCGTAGGCGACGAAGAAGCGCTTGCGGCCCTCGTCCGTCAGCTGGCAGGCGCCGCGCCAGGTGAGGAAGTCGGCCGGCGTGACCGTCCGGTTGTTGACCAGGCTCAGCACGACGCTGTCGGCGATCACCGCCCGGAACTCCTCCATCAGGTCGAGGGCCAGCGACGGACGGCCGTGCCGTCCCGTGCCGTGGTAGAAGCCGATGTACGGGTCGAGTCCCACGGCGCACACCGCCGAGAAGCAGTCCTTCGCCAGCAGGGCGTAGGCGAACGACAGCAGCGCGTTCACCGGGTCGCGCGGCGGGCGGCGGTTCCGCTGGCGGAAGTCGAAGCCCTCTCCCGGCGGGCGCGCCTTCAAGAACCTGTTGAACTCCCCGAAGTAGAGTGAGGCCGCCTGGCCCTCCAGGCCCAGCAGCGTTTCCAGGGCGGCGGCGCGCTCGACGCGCGGCAGCAGGTCGGCCATGTCGCGCGCCGCCGGCTCGTCGCTGCCGCACGCCGACGCCGGCTCGGCCTCGCCGCCTTCGGGCTCGTCCGCGGTTCGCGAGCGCAGCGAGCGCATCAGCAGCGTCCGCTGGTTCAGCACCTTCGCCCGCACGACGGCCTTCGCCAGCGTCAACGCCCGTTCCGGGTCGGAGAAGGCGCGGTATTGGTGGACCCGCAGTGCCACGTTCTTCGACGGCGCCGGTTGCAGCGCCGCGAGGAAGCGGCCGTAGCCCGTCAGGTAGACCACCGGCACCTCGCACGACACCAGCGTCTCCAGCGCCTGCGTCGATATCTGCACGTTGCCGAACACCACCACCTGGCGCAGCGCCGCGATCGGCACGCGCTGCTTCTCGGCGCCGTCTTTGCGGACCACCAGGTGTTCCGAGCGCTTGCCGACGTGGCTGCCCGGCTCTTGCAGGTAGAGCGCCGCCCCGTCGTCGCTCCCCGGCACGACGCGGGTGATGCCTACCTTCTCCTCTTCCTCCGGCGGCAGGTCGCGGCGGCCGATCTGGTACAGCGTCTCCTCCGGCAGGCACACCGTCACCAGCGAGCAGCCGGGGCAGCGGTGGCGCAGCTCCGGCGGCAGCGGCTCCGGCGGCGCCTCGCGCGCCGCCAATTCGCGGATGAGGCGGATCGCCGCCAGCGTCTTTTCGCGCAGCGCCTCGTCGAACGGCACCTCGACGCGCGACTTGCTCCCCGCGTAGTAGAGGATGCCGCGCGGCACCGGCACGCCGAGCGATTCCTCCAGCAACAGTCCCTGAGCGCACACCTGCACGGCGTCGTTGTCCCAGCAGGTCGGCTTGCCGTTGGGGTCCGTCGGCGCCGACGAGCGCTTGTACTCCACCGGTGTCGCCCGGCCGTCCTGCTCCTCCAGCAGGTCGAGCTTGGCGGTGATGCCGAGGCGCTCCGAGCTGATCGAGACGCTGCGCGTGTGCAGCACGTCGCCGTCCTTGCGCGTCCGGTTCGCCAGGGCGGGGTCGTTGACGCGCCGGTGCTGGAAGGTGCCGTCCTCGACGTACTCGTTGGTCGGCATGACCGCCTCGACGTACTCGAGGTAGTACAGCCGCGAGCAGTACGTCACCTGGTTCAAGGCGCGCACCGGGATCAGGTCGGTTTCAGTAGCCGACATGGGTTATCTCCGAATCTAGGGTTACGGGTGCGTAAGTTGTCCGGGGGTGCGCGAGTACGCGACCCCCGGCTTCGATATTCAACCCCTTCGGGGTAGGGTCGGGGGCCTTTTACCCCGAAGGGGTTGCATCCCACAGCCGGGGGTCGCGCAGCGCACCCCCGGACACGACACGCCGTCAGTCCACCAGCCGCAGCTTCGCCGGCGACGGGTCGACGGCGACGAGCAGCGGCCGCGCCAGGTGCGGGAACGACACGATCGCCTGCCCCGGCGCCAGGCCGGGCAGCCGCGCCCACAGCCCCTCGTCGATGCCGCTCACCGTCCGCCGCAACGTGCTCACCACCTGCGGGTCGGTGATCTTGTGCAGCACATACGAATTGACCAGGCCGAAGATTTGCCTCGGCAGGTGCTGCGGCAGCTGCGTCACGAACGCCAGGCTCAGCCAGCGCTTCCGGCCCCGCTTCGCGATCTTCGCGACCTGCTCGAACAGGACGGGCATCTTGTCGATGCGTTCCGCACTCAGAAACTCGTGCGTCTCCTCGATGACGACCAGGACGCGCGGCGTCGCCGGCGCCTCGCGGCTCTGTCGCTTCGCCTTTTCGGCGTCGCGGTAGGCCCGGTCCTGAGCCTCCTGCACGCCGCGCAGCAGGTCGGCGATGACGAGGTTGTTCAGCTCCGACGCGCCCGTGTCGGACAGGTCGATCACCGACACCGCGCCCGGCCGCAGCAGATCCTTGTAGTTCAGCGGCTTGACGCGGTGCGTGTCGAAGACGCGCATCCGCTGCAGGCGCCCCAGCCGGCCCAGGAGCGCCCGCCAGGAGATGACGTTGCCGGACGGCCGCGCGGCGTGGACGCGCCGGTTGAGGGCCTGTTTCCCCTCCGCCGTCCGCAGCCGGGGGGTGGACAGCGGGAATTCGACGGCCTGCTCGTCCTGCTCCTCCTCCGCCTTTTTCGACCGTGAGCGGCCCCCCTCGCGCGGCTTCTGGTCGGCGTGGGCGTGACACGCGCGGACGACGTCGATCAGCAGCGGCAGTTCCAGCCGCGGGTAGCCGCGCTCGAACTCGTCCAGTTCGGCCAAGATCCGCTCCTGACGCGCCTGCTCCTCCTCGCCGACGCCCTTCTCGGGGAACACGCCGAGTTCGCGCAGCAACTCCTTGGCGATGTCGTAAGCCTCCAGGAAGCGCACCTCCTGCGGTTCCGAGAGGTTAAGGATCTCCATCGCCGCGTAAGGCGACAGGCGCGCGAACTGGAGCGAGAACGGCCTCACGTTCGGGTGTTCGGGGTTCGCCGTCTCGCGGCCGACCAGGTGGTACAGCGCCATCTTGTCCGCCGGGATACCGGCCGGCGTCAGGCCGCGCTCTTCCAGGGCGGCGACCATGCGCGCGTCGTCGGCCGGCAGGTGCAGCTGCGTGTACTCGCCCTCGACGTCGAGCAGGATGACGGCCATGCCCGCCGCCTGTGCCTGCTGAACGAGGCGGGCGACCGTCGTCGACTTGCCGCCGCCCGTCGTGCCGAGGACGGCGAGGTGGCGCGGCAGAACGCTTTTCTCGGTCGAAGGGATGCTCACGACCACTTCCTTGTGGCCGACCGCCAGGCCGAGGCGCAGGTCGCCCTCGGCGCGCAGCACCGCCGTCGACTCCGCGTCGGTCAGGGCGAAGACCGGGCTGTTCGGCAGCGGCCGCAGCCGCGGCGGCACCAGCGCCCCGCCCGGCAGCACCTCGCCGAGCAGCGTCACCTGCAAGCGGCCGTGGTACGGCGGCAGGTAGACGCCGCCGCGCGCTGTCACCGTGACAAGCAAATGTGAGTCAGCCCGCAGCGTGTCCGGCTCGGCGAAGGGGCCGGCGGTCACGATGCCGAGGTAGACGCGGCCGTCGCCGCGGCTGGCGATGCGCACCAGGGACTGCGCCGCCGCCCGCTGGGCGCTCTCCTGCGGCAGCAGCACCGTCACCGAGTTGTCCTCGCTGCCGGGCAGGTCGAACATCGTCGCCCCGATGGCGCCGACGCGCTCCGGCTCGGCGGGCAGTTCGCCGCCGGCGCGGGCGACGTCCTCGCGCACCTGGCGCAACAGGTCGGGCGGCACGACGCCCAGGTCTTCGGTTTCCTCGCCGTTCAGGCGCGGCGGCGCTTCGGGTCGAGACATAAATCGGATCTCCTTCATTCGTGGCGCGAGGCGCGCTCGCTGGCGTAGCGCCAGGGGGCGCCGGCGGTGGCGTAGGCGGTTTCCGTCAGGTGGCGCAGGCTGCCGCCGAAGACCGAGGTGCAGACGTGGTCCGCCAGGTCGATCAACAGCGGGAAGCCGCGCTGCTCCTGGAACAGGCTGTCGGCCAGGACGATGTGGGCGGCGAGGTGGGCGTGGTCGGCGTGGGCGTAGAACATCTGCGCCGTGGCGCTCGGCGTCGCCCGGTACACGCCGACGACCACTTGCGAGGCGACACGTTCCATGAAGCGCGGGATCCACGCCGACGCCCGGATCGGCTCGCCGTCCCAGAGCAACTCGTCCGTCACGCCGACGGCGAAGTTGTGCAGGCGGAACCAGTTCCGTATGCGGTCTTCCAAGGTGCTGACGATGGCGTACTCGCGCGGCCGCAGCGCCTGGCCGACCGTCAGCAGCAGGCGGTCGCGCGGCTCGCTGGCGACGTAGACGAACTTGCGGTGGCCCTCGATGAGGCGTCGCATCAGGTTCGTCCCCGCCACCATCAGTTCGAGCAGGTCGGCGCCGGTCAGCAGTTCGTAAGTGACCGGGCTGCCATGGCCCATGCGCCAGACGGCCTGCCCCCGGTGCAGCAGGATGGCGCGCTCGGCGTAGTCCATGAGCGCCTTGCGGGCCATTGAGCCGACCTTGTCCGACGGCGTGGCGTGGTTGAGCGCCGAGCGGTCGGCGCGGCGCTGTAGCACCTCCAGCGCCTCCTCGACCGGGTCGTTCCCCTTCTGGCGCAGGTCGCGACGGAAGAGGCGCTGGTGCCAGGTGCCCTGGTCGCCGCGGTAAGACACCAGGCTAATGCCGACTTGGTAGATCGTCAAAGGCAGCGTGTCGTGGACCTGCACGGTGCCGTCGCACGCCTCGACGCCGCCGTTGAGCAGCAGGCCGCGGTGGACGAGGCGCAGGACCTCCGGGTCGGCCGCGTAGACGCCGCCGCCGGGCGGGGCGGACGCCGGGCTGAACAGCTTCGGAAAGACGTCGGCGCGGACGCGGCGCTGCAGCTCGCTCTCCTGCGCGACGGCCTCGCTCACCTCGCGCTCGACGCGCTCGTACTCCTGTGGCAGGTCGTAGCCGGACCGCCAGGTCTCGAGGTCGAGGATCTGGCTCAGGTCCTCGCCGAAGCCCTCGCGGAAGTCGCTGGAGCCGGGCGCTGTGCCCTTCGTCTCGTCGAGTGTCGTGGCCGTCGGCATGACTCTCCCTCCCTTACTTCTTCCCGCCGCCCGGACGAAGTTCGACAGCGTCAACGCGACAAACGCAGGCGGCGGAGCAGCGGGTCCACCCGCGCCGGCGGCGCGAGGAGCGCGGCGTAGGTCTCGGCCTGGGCTTGCGGTAGGCCGAAGACCGTCCCGAGGACATCCGGACTCGCCGCCGGGTCACGGGCGAAGACCGCCTCCGCCGGCGCGAGCAGCTCGTAAGCGAGCCGGTCGGCCTCCTCCTCGGCCCGCGCCGCCTCGGGAGTCGTCGGCGCGCCGAACGGGCCGCGCGGCATCAGGTGCGTGTGGAGCCCGAGCGGGACGTTCGCGAGAAGGGCGCGCACGCGCTCGCCCGGCGTCGGCGGCCGCTTGCCGTCGAGGACGTCGGCCGTGCCTTGGCCGAGGCGCCGACACGCGCGCCGCCGAGGTTCCCAGTAATGCTCGAGGAAATGGGCGAGTTCATGCGCTAGAGAGAAGGTTCGCTCGTCCGGGGGGTCGCGGGCGTCGAGGCAGACGACACCGGCGCCGTCCACCGCCGCCAGACAGGCGCGCAGGGGACGGTCCGGCTCACCGCACGCCCATGTCGTCCCCCAGGCGGAGAGGTAACGTTCCATAGCGCGGACGGTCAGACTCGGCACTTCTCTGACGGAAAGGTCGAACGGGCAATTCAGAATCGGGTCGCGCAGCCGGCGTGGGAACGGCTCCGGCCCGCCCGCCGCCTCCCAGAAGGCGACCGCGGCCTCGCTGACCCAGAGGGGCACGTTCATGGCGCCTCCGGCGGATTCTCCGGGGGTTGCGCGTCGGCGTCGCGGGCGGCGAGCAGCGACGTGCCGGGCGCCGGGCTCGCCGCCTGGAAGCGCAGGACGACGCGGCCGTGCTTGACGACCTCGGCCAGGCGCGTGGCGTCGGCCCCGAAGCGGTCGGCGACGGCGCGGACGTCGTCCCAGAACTCGCGCGGATCGGCGCGCGGCGCGAGGCAGAGGCGGATCATCGTCAGGTCTCCCACGCGGCAGCCCAGCGCGGCGGCCAGCCCGGCGTCGTCGAGCCCCTCGGCGCGCGTGTACGCCGCCAGGACCGACGCCAGGAAGAAGGGCTCGCGCGCCGCCCGCGCCGCCAGGACCTCCAGCGGGTCACTCATGCCTCTTGCCTCCTCGCTCGATTCGCTTCTTGATCCGGTCCTTCACGCGCTTCACCTCGCGATCCCGCTCCTCGTCGACGAGCCCCGTCAGGCCGAGCGCCTCCGCGTAGACCCGGTTGCAACCCACTCCGTCCCGCATCAAGTCCAGCGCCTTTCGCTCTTGCTCCGTCATCGACTCCCGCAACTCGCGGAAGAAGGTTTGCCACCGTTCGGTCTCCTCTTCCTTTTCGAGGAGGGCGGGTGGCTCCTCGTCCCTCCCTATCAGGTTCCCGCCGTCGGGGTCGTTTTCGACAACGGACCAGGCGACCCGCGCGCGGTGGTGGCGTTGCTCCCCGCGGAGGAGGTTTAACAGGTCGCGATGGGCGGCCATCCGCAGGTAGGCGCCGAGGTCGAGCTTGTCGGCGTCGTAGGCGTTCGGGTTGCCCACATAGGACACGATCGCTTCGATGGCCGCGTCCCGCCGGAAGTCGGGGTCGGCGCGAGGATGTTTGTCTTCGAGCCAGGCAATTAAAGGGTCGAGGTAGCCTCCGCACACGTCTGCTGAGGAGTCGGCGGCGTACTCGAGGCGGCGGAGGTGTAAGACCAGCCCCTCGTCGGGGGACGGAAAGGGAGGGCGACTCATAGGTTCACCGCGGTCGTGGGAGGTCGTCCCAGGACGGCCGGAGCGTCCGGCCGGCCACGTCGCCGGGACGAACAAACGATCACTTCCCCTCCTGGTTATACGCGGCGGCGGCGCCGCGGCCACGCCCGCGCGCCGTCGTGGTCCCCGGGTTGCGCGTGGTCCCCGGGTTGCGCGAGTACGCTCCACCCGGGGCTACGATCCGTCACCCCCTACGCGGGTTCAATTCACCAACACGCCCTAGCCTCTCATGCCGGTGATGTAGTCCGCGGTCAATGTCTGTTTCGGCTCCTCAAACAGTTGCCGGGCCGGCCCGTGTTCGACCAGCCGGCCCGCGCCGTCCCGCACCCAGAAGAAAGCGGCCTCGTCGGCCATCCGGCGGGCCTGGGCCAGGTTGTGCGTGACGATCAGCAGCGTCAAGCGGTCCCGCAAGCGGACGATAAGATCCTCGACGACGCCGCTCGAAATCGGGTCCAGCGCGCTGCACGGCTCGTCCAGCAGCAGCACCTCCGGCGCCAGCGCCAGGGCCCGCGCCAGGCAGAGCCGCTGCTGTTGCCCGCCGGACAGGGCCGTCGCCGGGCCGTTCAGCCGGTCCTTCACCTCGTCCCACAGGCCGACGTCGCGCAAGGCCGTTTCGACCCGCTCCGCCAACTTTCGGCGGTCGCGGACGCCGTGCTCCCGCAGCGGAAACTCCAGGTTGCGGCGGACGGAGAAGGGGAACGGGTTCGGCTTCTGGAAGATCATGCCGACGCGGCGGCGCAGCGTCAACACGTCGGTTTTCGGGTCGAGGACGTCGAGGTCGCCGACGCGGACGCGGCCCGAGACGCGGCAGCCGGGGATGAGGTCGGTCAGCCGGTTGAGGCAGTTGAGCAGGCTCGTCTTGCCGCAGCCCGACGGCCCGATCAGCGCCGTGATCCGGCCGGGCGGGACCGTCAGCGTCACGGCTTCCAGGGCGGTCTTGTCCCCGTAGCGCAAGGTGAGGTTCTCGATCCGCAGAGGGGGATTCATACCGGGAGAACCCTCCGGCGGAGCCAGCGGTCCGCCAGCCACGAGGCGAGCCCGTTGACGGCCAGCAGCAGGACGACCAGAACCAGGGCCGCCGCGTAGGCGTTGGCGTCGCCGCCGGAGACGTTCATCGACAGGTCGAAAATGTGGATCGACAGCGAACGCCCCGAGTCCAGCAACGACTCCGGCATCCGGTCGACGTAGCCGCTGGTAAAGATCAGCGCGGCGGTCTCGGCGGCCGCCCGGCCCACGCCCAGGACAAGGCCGACGACCAGCCCCGGCACGGCGGCGGGTAAGAGTAAGTGAACGAGGGTCGACGTCCGCGACAGCCCCAGCGCCGCCGCCCCGAGCCGGTAGTCGTTGGGGACCGCCCGAAAGCCCTCCTCGATGGAGCGAATGAGGATCGGCAGCACCATGCACGCCAGCGTCAGGCCGCCGGACAGGAGGGAAAAGCCCAGCCCCAGCGTCTTGCAGAAGAAGGCGTTGCCGAACAGCCCGAAGACGATGGACGGCACGCCCGAGAGGACGTCGAGGCTGCGGCGCACCAGCCGCCCGAACGCCCCGCTGGCCGGCGTGAATTCGGCGAGCAGGACGGCCGTCCCCAGGCCGACCGGCAGCGACACGCCCAGGCAGACGAGGAGGAGCAAGGACGTCGATACCAGCACGGGGCCGATGCCGCCGTCGCGCCCGGCGTTCCGCGGCGGGGACGTCAGGAAACTCCAGGAAATCCGGCCGGCCCCGTGCCGGACGACGTCCGCCAAGAGCCACAAAAAAACTCCCGTGACCAGCAGCGCCGCGGACCACACGAGGACCGTAGCGACGGCGTCGGCGCGGCGGGCGCGCGAGTCAGCCATAAATGCGCTCCTTGCCGATGACCTCGGCCGCGACCGCCAGGGCGACGATCATTCCCATCAGCAGCAGGCCGCTGACGAAGAGGGCCGAGCGGTGGTCGCCCAGCGCGAAGGACATCTCCAGGGCGATGTTGGCGGTCAGGGTGCGGACGGGGTCGAACAGGCTGCGCGGCGTCTCGACCACGTTGCCGCACACCATGAGGACGGCCATCGTCTCGCCGATGGCGCGGCCGGTCTCCAGGATAACGCCTGTGAACAGGCCCGACTTCGCCGCCGGAAAGACCACGCCGCGAATCGTGGCCCAGCGCGACAGCCCCAGCGCCGCCGCCCCGCGCAGGTATTGGGGAGGCACGCTCGCCAGGGCGGCGTCGGCCATCAGCGCGATCGTCGGCAGGATCATGAGAGTCAGAATGGCGATGCCCGCGAGCAGGCTGGTGCCCGGCGGGCGGAGCCGCGCGATCAGAGGGACGACGCTGACCAGCCCCCAAAACCCGTAGACGACGGAGGGAATCCCCGCCAGCAGCTCGATGAGCCGCCGGTACAGCCGGGCCACGGCCGGCGGGGCGTAATAGTGGCGGAAGACGGCCGAGAGGACGCCGAGGGGCGTCGCCACCAGGACGGCGCCGGTCATGGCGAACAGCGTGCCCCAGAGCATCGGCGTCAGGTTGTACAGCCCCTCGGCGGGGTGCCAGGACGGGTCCGTGAAAAAGGCCGTCAACCCGACGTGGCGCAGAGCCGGCAGCGACTCCGCCACGAGGAACGCCACGATCAGCAGCAGGACGGCCCCGGCGACGGCGGCGCAGCCGCGCAGCGACCACAGCAGGAGGCGGTCACTTCTTGGGAAGCGGAACAAAGCTCTGCTCCCGAATCAGGTCGTGGACCTCGTCCGACGCCGCGAAGTCGAGGAACTCCTTGACGACTCCTTCCGGCGGAGCCTTGGTCACGAGGTTGAGCGGGCGCGCCAGGGGGAACGTGCCGTTGGCGACGTTCGCGCTCGTCGCCTCGACCCCGCCGACGGCCAACAGCTTGATCGGCGTGCCGTGGGCCGCGTCGTACTCCGCCGTGCCGATGGAGACGTAGCCGATGGCGTCGGGGTTGCCGGCGACCTGCTTGATGCCCTGCTCGTTGTCGCCGATGACCGAGTGAGCCTTGATGTCGCTGTTCTTCAACTTGAAGTGGCCGCAGAACAACTCCAGCGTGGACCGCCCTTCGGCCTTGTTGACGACGGTGATCCGGGCGTCGCGGCCGCCGACGTCCTTCCAATTGGTGATTTTCCCCGTGTAGATGTCGATAATGCGGGCATCGGCCAGGGCCGACACCGGGTTGTCCTTGTGGAGGATGACGGACACCCCGTCGCGGGCGATGGCGAAGGCGAACAGGTCTTTCTCGTCGTCCTTGAGCGGCCGGGACACCATGCCGACGTCGTTGAGCCCCTGGCGCGTGTCGGTCACGCCGCGCGCCGACCCGCCGGTCTGGACGTCTACCCGGACGCCGGGGTGAAGCTCCTCGAACCGCTTGCCGATCTCCCCGGCGAGGGGGGCGATGGTGCTGGCCCCCGTCAGGACGATCTTCTTGCCCTCCCCCGGCCTGCCGCAGCCCGTCGCGCCGCCCGCAAGGAGGACGAAAGCAACGATAAGGCGGATTCTGAACATCGACGTCTCCGATTTTCTCAGAGTCAGTACCGTAAGCCCCTCGCCCCTGTACTCATACACAAACCCGGTAAGACTGTCCGGTTCGTGGCCGCTCGAAGCTGAAGTCGGGCTGAGGGTTATGACCGGGCAAATCGGACAGTCTTACCGGGTTTGTGTATCAGGGGAGAGGGGTTGGGGGTGAGGGGGGTCTTCTCCCCCCAGAAAAGCCCCTCACCCCCGGCCCCTCTCCCCTGAGTACAGGGGCGAGGGGAGCATAGGGGACAGACGCTCAGCGGCTCCCGCCGAAGATAGCCAACTCAAAGAACTTCCAGAAACAGTCCACGTCCGTGAAGCCGATCTCGCGCAGCCAGCGGCACTGGTCCTCGACCGGGGCCAGGATGTTGGCCGCCCGGTCCGGCCGCTCGGCGTATTCCCGGAAGACCTGCTCCGGCGTGACGTCCTCGCCCCGCTCCCGGCGCCGCTCCCACAGGTGGTCGCTCATGGCCTCGTCGAACAGCCGCTCCACGCGCGGCGACAGGCTGGCGACGTGCTCGCAGTTGACGAACGTGCCGCCCTCGGACAGCAAGCCGTGGATTTCCTCGTACAGGGACCGCTTGCGGTCGTGGGGAAGGTGGTGGATGGCGAAGCCGCTGACCACGGCGTCGAACGGCCCTTCGACCGCCCGCCGCCAGGTCGGAGTCGCCAGATCGACTTCCACGAGCGTCGCTCTGGGACCGAAAGCCGCCAAGCGCGTCCGGGCCTGTTCCAGCATCGGAGGCGAGTAATCGACGCCGACGCCGCTCGCCCTCGGAAAGGCGTCGAGGACCGTGGCCAGCAGCAGGGCGTCGCCGGTCCCCAGGTCGAGGACGCGGCCGACGGGCCGCGGGGCGGCGCGCAGCACGCGGAGGATCACGTCGAGTTGCCGTCGGCGATCCGGGATCACCGCCGAGCGCTCGCCGAGGAACGCCGCCACCACGTCGCGCCGCTTCCACAGCTCGTCCCGCACGACTCACCCTCCCTATAACACTTGTTTGGTTGTACGACTGTTGGGATGATCGTCCAGGAAGCGTGAGTGGCCGCGGTGACGGGAGGACGGCGCCCTCATGTTCCATTTTCATGGTTCGTCGGCGCGCGGACGTCGTCTTTTCCTGATAGGGTAGGTCCGGCGAACCGCGCCGGACCTCCCTCGGACCCGTGCCGCCCGACGCGCGGCACCCACCCGCGGAGTCCCCCCATGAACGCCCCTGATCAGCCCACCGGATCGCACTCCGACCCCCTCGACGCCGTCCTCGCCGACTACCTCCAGCGCCTCGAGGACGGCGACGCCCCTGACCGTGACGCCCTCCTCGCCCGCCACCCCGAGCTGGCCGAACGCCTCCGCGCCTTCTTCGACGACGCCGACCGCCTCGAACGGCAAGGCGCCGCCCTGCGCCTGTCCTCCGACCCCAAGGACGGCGCCCCCGACCCGCCGCGCGTCCGCTACTTCGGCGACTACGAGTTGCTGCAAGAGATCGCCCGCGGCGGCATGGGCGTCGTCTACCGCGCCCGCCAGGTCTCCCTCAACCGCGTCGTCGCCCTGAAGATGATCCTAGACGGCCGGCTGGCGACGCCGTTGGACGTGGCCCGGTTCCGCGTCGAGGCCGAGGCCGCCGCCAGCCTCGACCACCCGCCCATCAACGCGGCGCGGGTCTTTGCTCGCCGGATTGTTGCCGACCCGGAACGCTTTTGTTTTGTATTTGAAGGGATGGGGGGCGACCGCGTTTTCTACCCCGAGCTTCTGGAACGCTTCCTCACCTATGTCCCGCGCCCCCAGGTCCGGCGGGATACGGTCGCCATCGCGGCGGCTATCGGGATCTCCGCGAACGGCCCCTTGCTGAGCCTCCCGCTTCTGCCGGCGGCCAGGGAACCGCTCCCCTGCCGCCTCGGCACTCAGGATCTCGTCGAACTCCTCAAGATGCCGACCTGCGTCGGCAAGGTGCGCCGCGTCATCCTCGACCAACTCGGCAACCGCTACCGCCGGCGCTTCGACACGCACTGGGACTTCGTCCGCTACGCCCAAGACCACGGGCTCAATCTCGACTTCACCACGCCGCCGAAGCGCCCCGACCCGAAGCTGCCGCCGCTGTTCCAGGAGTGAGTTTGCCGGTCGTCAACGGCTTACTCCGTTGTTAGCCCGCGTAGCGGGCGGCGGATCGCAGCCCCGGGTGGAGCGTACTCGCGCAACCCGGGGACACGCATGGCGGCGTCATGGGATTTGGAACCCGCGAAGCGGGTGACGGAGCCGCGATGTGTCACGTTTCCGTCACCCGCTCCGCGGGTTCAAAACATCGACACGCCCGCGTGGTTGTCCCCGAGTTGCTGCGCGGGTTGCGCTCCACCCGGGGCTACGATCCGCCACCCGCTACGCGGGTTCAATCCAGGAACACGTCGCCGGATGGATTCCCCGGGTTGCGTGTTCCCCGGGTTTCGCGAGTACGCTCCACCCGGGGCTACGATCCGTCACCCGCTACGCGGGTTCAATAAACCAACACGCACTGTCGCTTGCTGACGCCACCGGGCACTTTCGCGGCCAGGTCCGCCCCGACCGGAAGCTGCCGCTACTGTTCGAGGAGTGAGAGGGTTATTGTTCTCAGAGCGTTTCGTAGGGTCGCGGCAGGCCGATGCGACTGAAGGTGTCGGCGAAGTGCTTGGCCAGGTGTTCCCGATAAGGCACGCGAAGGCGGCCCTGTCGCTTCCCGGCCGCGCACAGCTCGCGGAGCAGATCGAACCGGACGGTGTGCAGCCGATGCAGATCGACCACCCTCTCGCCCAACTCCAGGCCGGCGTCGGCCGGCAGGAAGTACCAGCCCCACACGCGACCCGCCCGCAGCGGGCCTTTCACGTCGGCCGGTTTGAATAACTTCTGATCGATCAGGAACTGGGCGGCAAACACCTCCGCCACGGTGGCATAAGTCGCTTTCTGGTTCGCCAGGTCGCAGGTCTGCGTCAGCACCACGACCGGGCGGTACGAATACTCGATCTCCGGGGGACGGTCGGCGGCGCCATGCTTGGGGTACACCATCAGACAAGCGTCGATGAGATCGCCCTGGTCGATCGGTTCGTCCCGGGAAGGGTGGTCGTAGATCACGGGGCCGCCTCCTCATCCTCGGCCGGGATGACGGGCGGGTCGGGGAGTGGCAGCGGTCCGGGTCGGGCGAGGACGGTGCCGACGGGATCGGTCGGAAACTCGACCCAGGGCAGCAACATCACCCGATCGGCCAGCCCCGACGTTGGGGCGTCGTCCAACACCCGTACCTCGACGGTCCAACCGTTGACCGTCTCCCGGTAGGTTTGTCCCGGCTGCAAATCACAGTGCCGCAGCGCCTCTGCCAGTAACGAGTTCACGAAACACCTCCGTCGATCTCTTCGTCCGCGACTCGCGTCTCCCTTTACTGTATCCTCGCACGAAATCCGCAACAAGTCGATGAACGCCGTGCGCCAGGTCGTCCCGGCGCGGCCTGTCGCTTCCTGACGCCACCGGGCACTTCCGCGGCCATGTCCGCCCCGGCCGGAAGCTGCCGTCGCTGTTCCAGGAGTGACTCGCGACTCTTACAATGCTACGGGCTTACTGGCGACGACGTCCTTCGCGGGTTTTTTCGGACGAGCCGGGTGAGGCGAGGGAAAAGCTCGCTTAACAGGAGAGAGATCGATGCAACTTCCCGTGATGATCGAACCCGTGGCGAACACCGGTTATCGTGCCAGCAGCGGCGTGGGATCGGGATTGAGCGCCGAGGGCGCGACGCCGGACGAGGCGCTGGAGCGTTTGCGGGCGCTGGTGGTAAGCCGTGTCGCCGCCGGCGCCCGGATCGTCGGGTTGGAGGTATCCGGCCACGACAACCCGTGGCTGGGCGTCGCCGGGATGTATGAGAAGGATCCGCTCTTTGATGACTGGCAACGGGCGATTGCCGAACGTCGCCGACAGATCGACGCGGATCCCGACGTGCCATGAGCCTTTACCTCCTCGACACGGACACCCTGTCCCTTCTCCAGCGCAACCACCCGGTCGTGTTGCGCCATGTCGCGGCCGTCCCCGCGACAGACGTCGCGATCACGGTCATCACCGTGGAAGAGCAACTCTCGGGCTGGTACAGCGAGCTGCGGCGTGCTCGGAAATCCGATGAGATCGCCCAGGTCTATCTTCGCCTTACGAATGCCGTGAAAGCGCTTGCGACCCTCACGGTGCTGACTTTCCCGGAAGCCGCGGTCAACCGCTACTTCGCGTTGCTGAAGATGCGCCTGAACATCGGCAAGATGGACTTGCGCATCGCCGCGATCGCGCTGGAGCATGGCGCGCGCGTCGTCACCCGAAACCGCCGTGACTTCCAGCGGGTCCCAAACCTTGCGATCGAGGATTGGACCTGAAAAAAGGACAGGGTTCGTAGGAATTGTTTGAACCCGCGTAGCGGGTTCAACGCGCGACGATGCCGCGTGGTTGTCCTCGGGTTGCGCTTCGATCTTCGTCGGAGACGCCGACGTGGTTTGCCCTCGCCTGTCACTCCCTGACACCATCCGGGGCCTGTCCCGCCCACGACGGGGACGGGTAAAATAGAGATTGGGCCGTGTTGCCGCAGGCATGACACGGGAGGCTCCCGGGGATGAGAAGGAAAGCAAGAGGCGCGAACGACTCACAGTGACTCACGACTCACACCCCGGCGGAAAGCCTGGAAAGCGCAGGGAAAAAGCGGCGCCAGGCGGTGTGAGTCGGGTGTGAGTCGGTGTGAGTCGTTCGCGGCGTGGGGTTCTTCTCCGTCAAAGATCCTCCGGCGAGGTTCGGCATGATTTCTTTCCGTCGCGCATCGAACCTGTTGAGCCGCCGGGCCTGTCCCCGGCCCCGGAGAGGGTGCCGACCGGAGGGCGCGCGGCGCGTCCCCGGACAAGACCACCCGGCGCGTCGATCACGGCCGCGGCTCGGACAGCGTCGCCCCGCCGCCGGGGTCGGCAATCGTCAGGGGCGTTTCCTTCACGACCGGCTTCGCCAGCGCCGGCTGGTCCGCCGTCATCTTCACTACGATTCGCGCGTCGCCGGCCTGCTTCGGCGCCACTTGGACTCGGTAGCGGGCCTCCTTCCCCGGCGCCAACTCCGCCAGCTTGTCGAAGGTGACCGTGCCGCCGTCGGACGTCACGCCGACGCCTTCCGGCGCGCTCTTCGCCACGACCTGCAGCGCCGGCGGCACCGCGATCGTCAGCCGCACGCCCTTCGCCGTGTCGTTCCCCTGGTTGAGGACCGTCACCACGACGTTCGTGTCCTCGCCGACGTAGGCCGGGTTCGCTTCCGGCTCGGTGACGAACGTCAGCCCGCCGGCGCCGCCGAACGTCGTCGTCATCTGAGCCGCGTGCGTCAGCCCGGCGTCGGCCGTCGCCGTCCCCCGGAACGACACCTTCCCCGCCGCCGGCGCGGCGAGCCGGACGCGCAGGGCGCGCGGCCGTTCGCCGGGCGGCAGCGCGCCGAGGAGCCAGCGCACTTGCCCGTCGCGAAGCTCGCCGCCCGAACCGGCCTCCTTGAACTCGACCCCTGTCGGGAGCGGCAGCGTGACGACGACGTTCGACGCCGACAGGCTGCCGGGGTTGCTCACGCTCAGCGTGTAGTTCGCCGGCCGGTTGACGAGCGTTTCGTCGGGTCCGGTCATGTCCAGCAACAGCGCCGCCTTGCCGACGGTGACGCAGTGCTTGGCCTCGTCGAGGACGCCGCCGGCCGCCGTCACGGCCGCGACATTGCACAACTTGCCTTCCTTGCGCGCCACCGCCTGGTGTTCCACGGGGTAGCTCTCGCCCGGCCGCAGCACGGGAATGTCCCACGGAATGAGCGTCTTTTCGTCGGGGTTTTTGACTTTCTCGCGCGTCGACTCCAGGCCGGCGTCGAGCAGGTCGGTCAGGCGCAGGTTCCTCACCTCGACGGGCCCCGTATTGGTGACGACGAGGCGAAACGTGATCGTCTCGCCGACCGACGCCTGCGCCGGCCCGGTCTTGCGCAATTTCACTTGCGGCCGCGTCACCCGGGTCGTGACGCACTGTCCGTGTTCGATCTGGACGCGGGCGCAATTCTTGACGTCGCCGGCCCCGGTCGGCTCCAGGACGAGGACGATCTCGCGGCAGGCGCACCCTTCGAGGGTGCCCAGGCGCCAAATCAACTCGTCTTTCTCGACCTGCGGTTCCGGCGAGGCGCGGACGAAGCGGGCGTGCGCCGGGACCGGGTTGCGGACGGTGACGTGGTGGGCGGCGCCGCGCGACGTGTTCTCGACGCACAGGCGGTATTCGAGGGGCTGCCCCGGCGCGACGGCCGCCGGCACGCGCACTTGCAGGCGGACGACCGGCGTCGGCGGGTCGGCGGCGCAGGGGTTGCCCGGCGGTTGGGCGGTCGCGAACGACGCCGCCCCGAGGAAGACGACCCAGACTCCCGCCGTCACCGAGGAGCGTCCGCGCGCGCCCATTACGACCTCTCTTTCCCGACACGTCCCCGAGACCTCGCGCCTTATTGTCGCCGAAGGCCCTCCCTCTCGTCAGCGCCGAACGCGCCCCGCGACAGACCGGCGCGACTTCGCCAACCCGCGCCGCCGCTACAGCCCGCACGCGCCGCCCGCGCGGCTGTTCTTGACACCGTGCGGCTCCCTCGCCTAGACTCAGCCGGCGGCCGGCGCCGCACCCGAACAAACGAGGCTCCCGACCCATGTTCACCGTAGCCCCCGCCCCGGTCGCCACCGGAGCCCTGTGCGAGGCGCGCGGCGTCTGGCACGAGTTCAGCCAGCCCAACGGCAAGCCGCTCCGCGTCCTCGAAGACATCAACCTCGCGGTCAAGTCGAACGAGATCATCGCCCTGCTCGGCCCGTCGGGCTGCGGCAAGTCGACGATCCTGCGCATCCTCGCCGGCCTGATCCGGCCGACGCGCGGCGAAGTCGACTACCGCGGCCGCACGCTCAGCGGGCTCAACCCCGGCGTCGCCATCGTCTTCCAGAGTTTCGCCCTCTACCCGTGGATGACCGTCGCCGAGAACGTGCAAGTCGTCCTCCGCGCCGCCGGCCGTCCGGGGAGCGAGATCGCCGAGCACGCCTCCGGCGCCATCCGCATGGTCGGCCTGGGCGGCTTCGAGGAGGCGTACCCGCGCGAGCTGTCCGGCGGCATGAAGCAGCGCGTCGGCATGGCCCGCGCCCTTGCCGTCGACCCCGAGCTGCTGTTCATGGACGAGCCGTTCAGCCACGTCGACGCCCTGACCGCCGAAAGTCTCCGCGCCGAGGTCGTCGACATCTGGTCGACCAAGCACCGGCGGCTGTCGTCGATCCTGATGGTCAGCCACGACATCAAGGAAGTGGCGTACATGGCCGACCGCATCGTCATCCTGGCGGCGAACCCGGGGCGGGTGCGCACCGTCGTCGAGAACCGCCTGCCGCGGCCGCGCGACTACCGCTCGCCGGCCCTGCTCAGCTTGGTCGACCAGCTGCACGAGGTCATCACTCACAGCGAGATGCCCGACGTGGCGGCGGCGCCGGTCGGCCGCGGCCCGGCGGCGCTGGAGCCCCTGCCCGAGGCGAGCACGAGCGAGATCATCGGCCTGCTGGAGTACCTCGACGCGCGCGGCGGCAAGGAGGAGTTGTTCCGCATCGCCAGCGACACGCACCACGAGTTCGGCCGCATGATCAGCGTCGTCAAGGCCGCCGAGATGCTCGACTTCGTCGACACGCCGCGCCGCCAGGTCGTCCTCGAGTCGGACGGGCTGCGCTTCGTGCGGGCCACGCCGGAGCAGCGGAAGCCGATGTGGCGCGAGCACCTGCTGCGGCTGCGGCTGTTCCGCGACCTGCACGACGTGCTGAAGCGCCAGCCCGGCCACGCCATCGACATGATGTTCGTCCTGGAGACGGTCGTCATGAATATGCCGCAAGAGAACTACGAGAAGGTGTTCGAGACGCTCATCCGCTGGGCGCGCTACGGCGACCTGTTCGCCTACGACGAGTCGACGCAGACGGTGTCGTTGCAGGAGTCGGCGGGCTGAGAAGAGAGGAGGGAGACGCCTTTCCCCTCGCGTCCTGCCGTCCCTCTTCGCTATAATCCCCCCGGTCGCCCATCCCGCCATCGACCCCGCCTCCGAGGAGTTCCCACCATGCCCCGCGCGCCGCGTTGCCATTGCTTCCTCTGCGCCGTCCTCACGGGCGCCCTGGCGCTCCTCGCCCTGTTGGCCGCCGCGCCGCGCGCCTCGGCCCAGGCGCCCACGAAGAAAGGCCCGATCAGCTTCATCAACGATGTGGCTCCTATCCTGAAAGAGAACTGCTTCGCCTGCCACGACGCCAAGAAGCGCAAGGGCAAGTTCGACATGACCACCTACGAGGGCTTTCGCAAGGGCGGCGAGCACGAGGACCCCGTCGCCCCCGGCAAGCCGGACGAATCGCACCTCCTCGATGTCCTCAAGGCGGCCGACGCCTCGCGTATGCCGCCCAAGGACGCCGGCGAGCCGCTGCCGAAGGAGAAGATCGCGCTCGTCGAGCAGTGGATCAACGAAGGGGCGAAACTCGACGCCGTGCTGACGCCGAAGGCCGATCTGCTCCGCGAGCTGCGCGTCCGCTGGCAGCCGCCGGCGCCGCCCGCCGCCTACACGCGCCCCGTCACCGTCACCGCCCTCGCCTTCACGCCCGACAACAAGAGGCTCGTCGTCGGCGGCCACTACGAACTGACCGTCTGGGACGTCGAAAGTGGCAAATTGACGGCGCGGGTGCGCACGCGGCCGGAGCGGGCGACGGCTCTCGTCTTCCTGCCCGACGGCAAGCTCGCCCTCGCCGGCGGGCGGCCGGGACAAGAAGGAGACGTCATGATCTACGACCTGGGCGCCAGGCCGGGCAAGGTCGAGAACGGCGTCGCGCTCCTCGACGGCGTCGGCGACAAGAACGTCCTCGTCAAGCAGCTCCTCGACACCGACGACATGGTCTACTGCCTCGCCGCCAGCGCCGACGGCAAGAAGCTGGCGGCGGGCAACTCGAGCGACCGCGTCGTCAACGTCTGGGACCTGTCAGCGGGGTACGCCAACGCGAAGCTGGAGCAGTCGATCGAGAACCACGCCGACTGGGTGCTGGGCGTCGCCTTCAGTCCGGACGGCAAATATCTCCTGACGGGGAGCCGCGACAAGACGGCGAAGGTGTGGGACCTGAAGGCGAAGGAGTCGGTGCTGACGTTCCCGGACCACCAGAACGGCGTCTACGGCGTGGCGGTCAAGGCGGACGGCAAGGTTGGCTACTCGGTCGGCGACGACAACAACCTGCGGGCGTGGAACGCGACCGCCGAGGGCAAGCAGGTGCGCGCCTTCGGCCACGGCGGGCCGGTCTTCAAGGTGGTGGCGCACCCGAAGCAGCCGCTGCTCATCACCTGTGGCGCCGACAAGACGGTGCGGATCTGGAACGCCGACAGCGGCGCCGCCGTGAAGACGCTGAGCGGCCACGCCGACTACGTCTACGCGGTCGCGGTCAGCCCGGACGGCAACCTGATCGCGTCGGGCGGCTACGGCGGCGAGGTGAAGCTGTGGAAGATCGCCGACGGGGCGAATCTGAAGACGTTCAACGCCTCGCCGGGACTGGCGACGGCGGCGAAGTGAGGCGACGTCGGCCCGCCAACATTCTCCCGGGGACGGCGCTGTTGTCTCAGCCCGCGTAGCGGGCGGCGGATCGTAGCCCCGAGTGGAGCGCAACCCGCGCAGCGGGTGAAGCGCAACCCGGGGACAACCACGACGATTGACGCCCCCCGCGGCCGGCTGCCACAATAACAGCGCGAAGCCCTGGATCCGCGAAGCCCGGAGACCGCTGCGATGCCCGTGCCGGAACGCCCGCAAATCCGCCCCTTCCTCGCCGCCGCCGAGGACGACCGCGACGAGCGCTACGTCTTCGTCTGGGACCGCCTCGGCTACTGCCGCGAGCCGCAACGGCTATCGCGCCTCGAATTCCTGTGGCTGCAACTCTGCGACGGCGAGAACAGCGTGCGCGACATCCAGGGCGAGTCGCTAAAGCACGACGGCCATCAGCTCGTCGCGCTCGATCTCCTGACCGCGTTTTTCGAGCGCATGGAGCGTGCGACGTTTCTCGAAGGCCCCGCCTTCCGCGCGCTCGTCTCCGGCCCGGAGCGGCTGCCGGCCTGCCTCGGCGCTTACGAGGAGGAGCCCGAGGCGCTGCGCCGCCAACTGCGCCGGCAGTTCACCGGCCCCAAGGGTCCCGGCCTGCCGCGCGACGTCCGCCCCGACGGCAAGCTCCGCGCCGCGCTGCTGCCGCACATCGACTACGGCCGGGGCGGGCCGACCTTCGCCTGGGGCTTCAAGGAGGTCGTCGAGCGCACGCCGGCGTCGCTGTTCGTCATCGTCGGCACGTCGCACCTCAGCGCGCACCGCTTCACGCTGACGCGCAAGGCGTTCCGAACGCCGCTCGGTGTCACGCCGACCGACGGGCCGTTCGTCGACCGGTTGGTGAAGCACTACGGCGACGGGCTGTTCGACGACGAGGTGCAGGCGCACTTGCCCGAGTGGTCGATCGAGCTGGAGGTCGTTTTTCTCCAATACCTGTACGAGACCCGCCGGCCGATCCGCGTCGTGCCGCTCGTGGTCGGCTCGTTTCACGACTGCGTGGCGTCCGGCACGTTGCCCTCGGGGCGCGACGACGTCGGCCGCATGATCGAGGCGCTGCGCCGGGCCGAAGCGGAGGCGGGCGAGCCGGTCTGCACGATCATCAGCGGCGATTTGGCGCACATCGGGCCGAAGTTCGGCGACCCGCACTTGCCGGATACGTTTCTGAAGCGCAGCCGGGCTCAAGACCAGGCCCTCTTGCGCGCGGCGGCGGCGGCCGACGCGGCGGGCTACTTCCGCGTCCTCGCCGACGAGGGCGACGAGCGGCGCATCTGCGGGCTGCCGCCGACGTACACGGTGCTGGAGGCGCTGCGGCCGGGCAGCGGCAAGGTGCTGCACTACGACCAGCACGTCCACCCGCGCCGCCAGGAGAGCGTCAGTTTCGCGAGTGTCGCGTTCTACGCCTAGTGCGAGGGCAAACGAGGTGTTGTTCGTCCGAGCCGCGGCGGCCTCACACGTTCTTCAGCACTTCGAGTACGGCCTCGTGGACATGTCCGTTCGTCGCCAGCAGGCCGTCGCGCTGCGAGCCGCGTCCCTGGCCGTAGCCGATGGCCTGTCCCTTCAGGCCGCACAGGCGCCCGCCCGCCTCCTCCACCAGGATGTGGCCGGCGGCGATGTCCCAGTCGTTGAAGTTCGGGTAGACGTTCAGGTACAGATCGGCCTCGCCGCGCGCCACCAGCGCCAGCTTGATCCCCGCCGAGTAGACCGCGATCCGCCTCATGTCCCCGAGCGCGTCCACGTGCGGCGACGCATGCTTGCCGCTGCTCGACCGACTCACGGTCAGCGTCGCCGACGCCAGGTCCTTCGCCGCGCCGACGTGGCAGCGCAGCGCCGGCCCGTCGCCGTCGCGCCGCCAGCAGCCGCCGCCGGCCGTCGCGTAGGTCAGGCGCCCGCGCACCGGCTCCAGGACGACGCCGACGACGACGCGGCCGCCCTCGACCAGGCCGATCATCACGGAGAACTCGCCGTTCTTCACCGCGAAGCCGCGCGTGCCGTCGATGGGGTCGATGATCCACAGGCGCTCGCGGCCCGACGTCCGGCCCGCCAGCGCGGCCAGCGTCGGCGTCTCCTCCTCGGCGACGAAGGCGTCGTCGGGAAACGCTTTCGCGAGGCGCTGTAAAAGGATCTCCTGTGTCTGCCGGTCGATGGCGAGGGAGATCGACGCGGCGGCGTCGGCGATGGGCTCGAAGCGGGCGTAGGCGTCGAGGATGACGGGGCGCGTCTCTTCGGCCGCGCCGAGGGCGGCCCGCAATTCGGCGTCGTAAGGCATACGGCCTCCGGGGGCGTGGGGCGGCGCGAAAAGGGTTATCGTAGCGGTTGCGGCGCCGTCAGGAATAGCAGCGGATGGCGACGACGGTGCAGTTGTCGCTGCCGCCGCCGGCGTTGGCCGCGTCGACGAGCTTGCCGGCGAGGTCGGCCGCGGACGGCCCGGCGCCGGCGAGCAGGTCCTGTAAGGCGCCGCCGTCGACGTGGGCGTGCAGCCCGTCCGAGGCGGCGACGAGCCAGTCGCCCGCCGCCAGGCGCACCTCGTAATGAGCCGCTTTCAGCTCGGTATGGTGGCCGATGGCCTGGAAGACGTCGTTGCGCGACGGGTGCGTGAGGGCCTCGCGCGCCGTCAGGCGGCCCAATTCGACCATGCGCGCCGCCACCGTCTGGTCGCGCGTCACCTGCGTCAGGCGCCGGCCGGCGTAGTGGTAGACGCGGCAATCGCCGACGTGGCCGATGAGAGCCGTGCCCTCCCGAACGACGACGACCGCCGCCGTGGAGCCCATGCCGCGCGGCCGCTGCATCTCCTTCGCCCGGCGGTGGATGGCGCGGTTGGCGTCGAGAAGGGCCTGCGCGATGGCGCCGGCGACGGCCGCGTGCGTCGGCGGTTCGGGGTCCGCGGCGGCGGCGACGAGAGGCAGCAGAACGGCGCAGGCGGTGCGCACGACCATCGCACTCGCCTCCTCGCCCGCCTCGTGGCCGCCGAGGCCGTCGGCCACGACCACCAGCGCCGCGTCGCGTCGCCGCTCCTGCAGGGACCAGGTGACATGGTGGGTCGCGAAGCCGTCTTCGTTGTGATCGCGGACGCGCCCCGCCGACGTCGTCCCCGCGATCTCCAAACGCGGCGGGGGTGCGGCGGCGAGGCTCGTCGGCTCCGGGGCCGGGCGGCCGGCGAGAGGGCTGCGCACGGAGAAGGAGCGCCGGCAGTTGCCGCACAGCACGGGGACGCCGATGTGATCGTCGGCGACGACGCAAGTCGTGGCGCAGTGCGGGCAGCGGACCTGGACCGACACGGCGTGGCCCTCCGGGGAGAGGAAACGTCCTCATGCTACCGCGGCGGCGCGCGCGAATCCAGGCGGCGTGCCGTGCCTCGTCCCGGCGATGTCATATCTTTTCAGGGAGCGTCGGTCGGTCGGACGTGGGGTTCGGGCAAGCAAGGAGACGGCCGTGGCCATCGACTCGCAGCTTCAGCGGCGCATCTTCGGGCGGTTCGCGACCGGCGTGACGGTGGTCCTGGCGCGGCGCGCGGACGGGCCGCACGGCATGACGGCCAACGCCGTCGCCTCGCTGTCGCTCGCGCCGCCGCTGCTGCTCGTCGCCGTCGATAAGCGGGCGCAGATGCACGCCGCCCTGAGCGAGGCGAAGTGCTTCGCCGTCAACATCCTCGCCGAGGACCAGGAGGCGCTGTCGCGGCGCTTCGCCCTGACCGGACCCAAGGAGTTCGGCGACCTGAATTTGACGACGGCGGTCACGGGCGCCCCTGTGCTCGCCGGCGCCCTCGCCTGGGCCGACTGCCGCCTCGCGCACGTCCTGCCCGGCGGCGACCATGACATCTTCGTCGGCGAGATCGTCGCCGGCGACGCGCGCGAGGGAAAGCCGCTCCTCTACTACGACGGCAAGTACCGACAACTCGCGGAGTGAGGCTGGTCCCGATGTGACCGCGGCGGGCTGACTCTCGGCCGCCGTGGCCGGGTCAGGCGACGCGCTCGCGCGCCGCGGTTTGACGGGTGCGCAGCGCCTCGACGAGGTCGCGGGCGTCACGCACCGGCGCGGCGAACTCGGTGTAGCAGACGCCGAGCGTCTCGACGCGGTGCGCGTCGCTGTTGCCCAGCGCGGCGACGCGCAAGCGCGCCTGGACCGCGACCGCGCGGCGGCGGCAGTCGGCGTCCATGTTGTTCGACATCATCTCCAGCCCGTCCAGCTCCGGCCGCTGCTCCGCGAGGATCGCGTCGAACGGCTGCCCCCAGCGGTACGGGTGCGCCGCCACGACGGCGCCGCCCTGGCGGTGGGCCTCGCGACACAGCGCGGCGACGCCGATGCCGCGCGGCAGGGCGAACGGGTCGGTCGCGCCGTAGACGAGGAAGTGCCCCTCGCGCGCCGACACCTCGATCCCCGCCAGGACGACGAGGTCCGGCGCCGCCGCCCGCAGCTCGTCCAGCTCCGCTTCGGTCCACAGCCAGTCGTGTTCGGTGATGACGACGCCGTCCAGGCCGATTTCGCGGGCACGGTCGAGCATGAGGTGCGGGTGCATGAGGCTGTCGGGCGAGTGGCGGCTGGTGTGCAGGTGCAGGTCGAGCTTCATCGGCGCGGGCTCCTCCATTCTGTTCGTCCCCTTTCATCGTAGGCCACGCCGCCGACCCCGGCCACGAACGCCCGCGCGCGGAACTTGCGGCAGAAGGGAACGTACAGATAGAGCCCGAGCGGCGCGTCGGGCCGCGGCGGCGCGTCGAGGACGACGCGGGCATCGCCGAGGAAGTCGAGCTTCCAGAAGGAGAACGTCGGGAAGTGGGCCAAGAAATAGTTGCCGAGCCCGGTATAAGAACTCGAAATCCCTCGCCGCAGACCCCCGGTCGGGGGACGGCGAGGGATGGCGTGAGCGTTATCCGAGACGACGGCGCGCCGGCCGCGAGCAGCCTGTGAGGTGACGTAACTATCCCGCAGCGCGAGGCCGGGCACCTTGTCCCCCCGCACGCCCCTCTCCGGAGGGTCAACGAGTGATCAGGAAGGGCAGGCCGATGCCGTAGGACGGCTGAAGGCCGAGCTTCCCAGAGAAGGCCGACCTGATTCTGTGCCCGCCGAGTGGGAAGTTCCCCGGCACGATCCACCTCGTCACGGCGACGCCCTGGAGGTTGGTGATGCCGAAGGCGACGGGCACCCACACGTTCGGCGCCACCTCGACTGTGAAATCGAGGCGAGTGGCGACGATCGGACGAATGCGGCCGTAGATGTCCTTGTAGACGAGTTGGGCCGTCAGGACGGCGGTGCCTCCCCGCTTCACCGGCGCGTTGACCACGCCGACGTTGCCGACTGCCGTGGGCACTGGGCCTCCAGCCAGCGCCGACTCGGGGACGAGGACCAGCAGGGCGGGGAGGACCAGGAACAACACGAGACTCTTCTTCATCGGAGACCTCTCTACATGGAATAGACCGTTTGAGGGAGCCAGGCGACGCGCCTGCCCTCGTCGAGACTTCGCGGTTTCCTTGCACGCGGGGGCGGCGGCTCGGCTCGAGCCGCCGCCCCCGCGTGTACCTCTCTCATGCCCGAACGCCGTTCCGATCCGACACGCTTTCGACCCGGGGCGCGCCCTCAACGCGGCCGGTTGATCAGAAATCCGTGGGCAGAATCCGCTTCTGATCGGTTGAAGGACCGTTGGGACGGGAAGACGGCCCAGATACCGTGCGTGCCGGGGTTGAACCGTTTATCAATGACCCACGTCGTCGTGACCTTGTCGCCCCCCGTCGTCGTCGCGGCGGCGACCCGGACGTAGTCGTCCTTGCCGACGTTCATGTTCATCCTGAACTCGACATGGTAGCCGGCCGGCAGGTTCAGGCGGTGGCCGGTCCTGTCGTAGTAGGCCACGAACGCTTCCAGCGTGATCTTGTCCCCGACCCTGGCGCCGTCGGGGATCCCTTTGACGTACCAAATCTGGGTTTTATCCCCGGCCGACGCCGTCACGGGCGACAGCGCCGCCCAGGCCAGAACGACCGCCAAACCGGACAGCATACTCCGCGTCATGACACGTCCTCCCTCACGATGGTTTTGCGACTCCCCGAACGCGGGGCGGGCACCCGCCCTCCGCGCTTCCCGGCCGGGCCGGTTCAGGCCGGCCTCCCCAAGGTACAACCGGTGCTTGGCGGGAAAAAATCCTACAACAGCCGTCGCGGATTGTATTTTTTTCTCAATCGACACCGGACCCGGCAGAAGGGTTGGGCTGGCCCCCGCGATGCGGCTCCGGAAGGGGCACCCCCGTACGGGTAGCGTTACTCGCGAGGAGCGCGTCCCAACCGACCGGCTTCCTTATCAGGGTGCCAAGCCGAGTGCCGCGAAAATGCACGCTGAGGGTCCTGCCGCAGGAAGGGCAGCAGGCGAGGCGGTAGACGTGGACGCCGCCGGTGAGAGCCCCGGGAAAAGGCCACCTCGAAGAGGCCGCTCAGCGAAACGCCCGCGGAGCCTCTCCGCGGACAGAACCTCGAATCGGCCGTGGCTCTGTCGCCGCCGGTCCCCTCGGCCTTATTGACCAGAATCCGATCAGGGTCACGGCCCCAACTCTGTAAGGAGCTTGTTGAAAGTCGGGTGAGACTGAACCGCCTTGAGGTCGGGGTCCGTCTTCAGTGCGGCGCGTCTTTCGGCGTCACGGAAATAACCGACGTCACGCGCCCTTTCCAGCCAGTGGACGGCCTCGGCGGCATAGCTCGCCGCGAGCTCTTTTCTCCTCTCCTCCGGCAACTGGCCGTCAGCGGTTGCAGCGGCTGAGCAGAGCGAACACACACAGGCGGCGTCGTAGCGGAACAGCCCTTCGTGCGGTGCCATGTTGACCACTCCGCGGACCCGGGCGACGGCCCGGGCGTGGTCGCCGACTCCGACCAGGGCGAAGGCGTGACTCATCCACAGCTTGGCCGGGATCCCACCGTCATCGAGTTCGGCGGCGCGGTCCCAGTCCGTCAACGCCGTGGCATGTTCCTTTGCCCGCGTCAAGATCGCCGCCCGCGCACTGCGGGCGTGGGCCAGGACCTTCCGAGCATCGCCATTAGACGGCGCGGCCTGTAACAGAGCCTCGAGCACCGGGTGGCGTC
Organism: Gemmatales bacterium; assembly: GCA_038229635.1. Classification (GTDB taxonomy): domain Bacteria; phylum Planctomycetota; class Planctomycetia; order Gemmatales; family Gemmataceae; genus DATFNV01. The sequence goes on along the minus strand of JBBROG010000016.1, from coordinate 18,995 downwards.
GGCAAGGGCCCGGTCCAGGTCTCCCGTGCGGGCCCGTATCAGCCCGAGCAGGAGGTAAGCTTGCCCCCGCTCGGCCAGGGTGTCCGGGTCATCCGCCGCCAGCTCTCCCAGTTGCTCCAAGGACTGAATCGTCTGCTCCAGGGCCTGTTCCTCCAGCTTCTCCACGTCGGCCGCACCCTGCCGCCGCCCGAGGCTGAGGGTGACCCAGAACTGGTGGGCGACGTCCACGGTGGACTTGCTCATGGCACGCTGGACGTGGAGCCGCTCCTGGCGCTCCTTGTGGGCCATCTCGTCGGCGAAGGCCCGCTCCCGCACCAAGTAGGCAAGCGTCAGGAGACCAACCGCGAGCATGACAACGGACGTGACAGCGGTGAGAGTCGCGACTGCGGGCCGACGCTTCGCCCACATCCACGCCACCTCCCACAGCGGCGGAGGCCGGGCGGTAGTGGGCCGGCCTGCGAGAAAGCACCGCAGATCGGCGGCGAGTTCGCCGGGCGTCTGGTAACGATCGCCCGGGTCCTTTTGCAGGGCCTTGTCGCAGACGGCTGCCAGGTCCGCCGGGATATTTGCGACCAGCTCACGGGGAGGACGAGGCTCCGCGCCCACGATCTTTTCTTGGACCTCTTCCGGGGACTCGCCGCCAAACGCCTGTCGCAGCGTGCATAACTCGTACAAAGTCGCTCCCAGACCCCAGACGTCCGAGCGGGCTTCGGCGTGGCCGTTGATCTGCTCGGGGGCCATGTAGTTCAACGTGCCCAGCTTGTAGCCGTCGGTCAGCTTCCCAGCTTCGGGGCCGATATCCTCCGGCCCGTCAATCACCTCGCCCCCCGCCAGATAGCCAGCCAGGCCGAAATCAATCACAAAGCACTGGCCTGACGCGTCCACCATCAGGTTCGACGGTTTCAGATCGCGGTGGATATACCCGACATCATGGGCATGCTGCATCGCCTCAGCGGCGTCGGCCATCACTTGCACCACCGAGCGGAAATAGTCGGTGGACAGCGTCAGCGTCACGTCGGCCGGGGGCTCCCCCGACTCGGCGGGCCGGTACTCCGTCGTGCTGACATTCGCGTCGTTGGCCGAAGGGGCGTCTTGCTTTACCTCGTGCCGATGACGGCTCTCCTCGGTGATCCGGCCGATCAGTTCCTTCACCGTCGGGACCGCGCTGCCTCCATAAGGCGGCCCCCCAAGGAATAACCGATGCTTGGCGAAAAAAAATCCTACAACCCGCCGGCGCGACTTTACCTTTTCCCGGCCTCAACCCAACAATCGTGTCACCTGCCGCAAAATAGCCCGCTACGCCGGCAGGTGCAGGTCGAGCTTCATCGGCGCGTGCTCCTCCATTCCGTTCGTCCTCTGTCATCGTAGATTGCGCCCCAGAGCCCGGCCACGAACGCCCGTGCGGACCTTGCGGCCCGGAGCGCCGGCGCGATACACTACGTCCTGTCGTCGTGTCCCCGCACGGGACGAGGTGTGATTCATGCCGCGCAAGATTCCCAAGACGGCGGTCGTCGCCTTCAAGGTCGAGAAAGAGTTGGCCGAGTTGCTGAATAAGCTGCCGAACAAGAGCGCTTTCATTCGCAAAGCGATCGCCGCGCAGCTCGGCGTCGCCTGCCCCCTCTGCCAGGGCAAGGGCGTGGTGGCGCGCGGCATCCACGACCATTACGAGTCCGTCATCAAGAAGTACAACCTGCACGCCTGCGACGGCTGCGGCCACAAGGAGCCGCTGCCGCTCGAGTCGGGCGACCTGTCGGACGACGACCGGACCCGCCTGGAGCAGTTCTTCCTCGGCGGGCCGCTCTACTGCGACGGCTGTTTCGAGAAGGCCCCGACCTGCGACGACTGCGGCTGGCACATCGCCCCCGAGGGCGCCGCCGAACACTACCGCATGGCCCACCGCGACTGACGTGAACCCCCTCGACGACCTTCGCGCCCGCTGCGCTGCCCCCCTGCCTCACCCCGACGCCGACGCCCTGCGCGCGCACGCCGACGCCGCCCTGGCGTGGTTGCTGGACCACTTCGCCACGCTCCCGGAGCAGCCCATCGGCCTGTGCGCCTCGCGCCCGGAGATGGAGGCTTTGCTGCGCGAGGCGCCGCCCGAGGAAGGCCGCGCCTTCGACGCCGTCCTCGCCGACTTCGCCGACAAGGTCGCTCCGTATTGCTTCCGGGTCAACCACCCGCGCTTCCTCGCCTTCGTGCCGTCGGCGCCGACGTTCGTCGCGGTGCTGGGCGACCTGCTCTGTGCCGGCACCAACTTCTTCGCCGGCGTCTGGCTGGAGGCCGCCGGCGCCGCCCAGGTCGAGTTGATCGTCCTCGACTGGTTCAAGGAGTTCCTCGGCCTGCCGCCCGAGACGTCCGGCGTGCTGACCGGCGGCGGCTCCGAGGCGAACCTGACCGCCCTGGTCGTCGCGCGCGAGCCGCTGTCCTATGAGGAGCGCGGCCGCGCCGTCGTGTACGCCACGGAGTTGCGCCACTGGTCGGCCGACCGGGCCGCCAAGGTGATCGGTCTGCGCCCCGACCAGATCCGCTCCGTCGCCTCCGACGACGAGTTGCGCCTGTCGCCGGGGGCGCTGCGCCGCGCCGTCGCCGAGGACCGCGCCGCCGGACTGCGGCCCTGGCTGGTCTTCGCCAACGCGGGCGCCACCAGCACGGGCACAGTCGACCCGCTGGCGGCGCTGGCCGACGTCTGCCGCGACGAGGGGCTGTGGCTGCACGCCGACGCGGCCTACGGCTGGAGTGCGGTGCTGACGCCGGAAGGGAAGGCGTTGCTGGATGGCATCGGCCGGGCCGACTCGGTGACGCTCGACCCGCACAAGTGGTTCGGGCAGACGTTCGAGGCGGGCTGCATCCTGGTTCGCGACGGCGGGCGCCTGGCCCGGACCTTCTCCGTGCAGCCGGAGTACATGCAGGACGTCGCGGCGGGGCACGACGAGGTGAACTTCGCCGACCACGGCATCGCCCTGACGCGGCGCTTCCGGGCGCTGAAGATCTGGCTGTCGGTGAAGGTGTTGGGCGTCGGCTGGTTCCGCGCCCTCGTGGAGCATTGCGTCCGCCTCGCCGACTATGGGCAAGCGCTGCTGGAGCGCTCGCCGGGGTTCGAGATCGTCTCGCCGCGCCGGCTGAGCATCGTCTGCTTTCGCTACGCGCCGGCCGGGTTGCCGGACGAGGAAGTCCACCGTCTGAATCTGGCGGTCGTCGAGGGGCTGAGGGCGACGGGGCGGGCGTTCCTGTCGTCGACGCGGCTGCGCGGCCGGGTGGCGCTGCGCTTCTGCTTCGTCAACTGGCGCACGACAGCGGCCGACGTGGACGAAGTGGTGCGACTCCTGGCCGACGTGGCGCGGAACGTGACCTCCCCGGAGAGGCCGACATGAGGCCCTGGGGATTGATCCTCTTCACGACGGCAGTGCGACGCCCATTTCACGAAGTTTACGCTTCAGTTCTTCCAGTTCCCGGACGGCCGTGTCGGCGCGCTGCTTCTCCTGCTCGGCCCGCTCCGTCCCGGTCGGGATGAGGTTCCCGTCCCGGTCACACCAGCGCACCCAGGTCGTCTCCATGTCCTCGAAGCGGCCTTCCCAGAGGCGGATCCCGAGCCCGAGTTCCTCGAAAAAGTACGGTTCCGCCATGCGCCGGTAGCGGCCCCGCACGCGCTCGTACACCCGAAGGACGCCGCCGCCGAGCAGGTCGTTCGGGTCGAAGAGGACGTAATAGGGCACGCCCATGCGACAGTAAGCGCGCAGCTTGTTCGTGTCCTCGCCGCCCTCGCGGTTCGAGACGATCTCGGCGACGACGTCGGGCACCTTGCCGCGCAGCCAGACGAAGTACGAGAGATTTTCGCGGTCGGTAATGTCGCTCCCCTGCGTCACGTCGCCCGAGACGAAGGCGTCGGGCACGATCGGCGGCGCTTTGGGAGAGTGGAAGACGCCGACGTCGGCCATCGCCACGAACGGCTGTCCGTCCGGCGGACCCGCCCAGGAGCCGTGCAAGGGTTCGATCAGCAGCCGCATCTGCTTCTCGGAGAGGATTCCGTCCACGGGCTGCCCATCCTCGATCACTAAATTATTCAGGTCGGGAATATCTTCCGGGAGGAGCCCGTAGGACGGCCAGGGGGCGGGCGGGGTTGAAGGAGAAGACATGGGGCCTCCGGCACGAGGGTCTTCGATTCCGGGGATATTGTAACCGACGCCGGCGCGGCGCGACAACGTCAGCAGGGCCGGAAGCCTAACAGCCGACGCGCACCCGGCCGTCGGTCTTGGCGCGCTCCAGCGCCTCCTCGGCGCGGCCGAGCAGACTCTTCGCGCTGGTCAGCGCGGCCGAGTAGCTGCTGACGCCGAGGTAGGCACGGACCGGCCCCGGCGGGGCGGCGGCGTGGCCGGCGGTCGCTTCCAACACCTCTTGCAGTCGGCGGCAGCAGACCAGGGCGGCCCGCTCGTTGGCGTGCGCCAGCAGCAGCAGGAAGCCGTTGGGGCCGTACTGCCCGGCGATGTCGGTGCGCCGCTTGGAGCGCGTGACGCACTCGGCGGTCCAGGCGGCGAGTTGTTGGGCCTCGGGCGGGGCGTCGGCATCGCCCCAGTAGACCTCGCCGACCACCAGCGACAGCGGGGAGCCGTACCGTTCCGTGCGCGACAACTCCTCCTGAAGGCGCTCCATCATGTGCCGCTGCGTGTACCAGCGCGCGTGCCGCTCGATCGGCGACAGGCCCCACAGCAGCGTCACCAGGCGGCGCACCTGGCGGCGGCACTCCTGGAGCGCCTCGCCGAGCAAGCGGTTGCTGCGCCGCAGGTCGCCCTTGCTGGCCGCCTGGTTCAGCACCGCCGCCAGCAGCGACGGGTGACTCAGGGCCAGTTCGCGCGGCAGCCACTGACTGACGCCGTGCTCCAGCGCGTTGGTGATGAGCGACGCATCGGGGCCGGCGAGGAACGTCACCGGCGCCTGCTGCTGTCCCGCCAGCCACGACAGGCCGGCGCTGTCCTCCGGCCGGTACAGGCTGTGGTCGACGACCAGCACGTCGCAGGGGTCGTGCTGGAGGACGAAGCGCGCCTCCTCGAAGCTCTCGGCCTCGCACGCCTCCCAGCCCTCGACCCGCCCGGCGGCGAACAGGTCGCACAGCGGCGTCCGGTTGGCGCGCGTGGCCGCGACCAGAGCCCGCCGGCGTTCCAGATCAACACCCATGAAGGTCCCAATCTCTTCCGCCCGGACCGGCGGTCCCGCCCGGAGCCGCCGCCCCCAAAGGATGGGGTCACTCTACCGCGCCGGCGCCAGCGCCGGCGAACGCGATTCGCCGCGTTCCCTAGTTTCCCTCTCTTTCTCAACTGGTGCAACCGTTAGTTTCCGCGCGGGCGACACGGAAGGGGAAGGGAGGGCGTGAAGAATTGGCGAGCGGCCGGCGCGAACCGGCCGCCCGCAAAATTGTTACAGCGTCTTGAGAATGTCGACCGGCGCGAACGTCTGCCCGAGGACCTGCTTGGCGTCGACGCCGAGCCAGCCGCCGAGGACGGCGGCGTAGACCTGGCGGAAGTCGGTGTGGTGCTTCAGATTGCCCAGCGGCAAGTCGTTCAGGCTCGGGTGGGCGCCGACGACGCCGGCCTTGACCTTGCCGCCGACGAGCAGCATCGGCGCCCCGGAGCCGTGGTCGGTGCCGCGGCTGCCGTTCTCCTTGGCGCGGCGGCCGAACTCGGAGAACGTCATCAGCAGCACGCGGTCCTTGTGCCCGCGCGCCGCCAGGTCCTTGTAGAACGCCGTCATCGCCCCCGACACCTGGCCGAGCAGGTTCGCGTGCGCCTGCGCTTGGTTGGCGTGCGTGTCGAAGCCGTCGATCGACACATAGAAGAGGCGCGCCCCGAGGCCGGCGTCGATCAGCTGCGCCGCCAACTTGAGGCGGTTGGCGAGCGGCGTGTTGGGGTACGTCGCCTTCGGCTGGTAGTTCTTGCCGACCTCCTGGAGGCGCTTGCTGCTGGCGTAGGTGTTGGCGGCGGTGCGCGACACGAAGTCGAGTAGGTTCGGCTGGTCGCCGGAGGCGCGGGCGACGCCTTCGATGACCTCGCGCTGCCGCTTCTTGTCGGCGCCGCTCGACTGGGCGATCTTGATCTGGAAGTCCTCCAGCGACGTGATCGACGGCACGCGCGCCGGCGCCCCGGTCAGCGCCAGCGGGGCGCCCTCGTTGGCGGTCGCGAGGTGGAAGGCGCCCGACGTCGGCGCCTGCCGCAGTGCCTTGCCGATCCAGCCTTCGGTCAGGGTCTTGTCGAGGCTGGCGGCGTGCCAGATGTCCATCGAGCGGAAGTGCGACTGGTCCGGGTTCGGGTAGCCGACGCCCTGGACGACGCACAGCGCCCCGTCCTGATACAGGCCGGCGAGGTCGCCCATCGCCGGGTGCAGGGCGACGTCGTCGTTCAGCTTTTTGACCTGCGCCGCCGGCTGCTTGAGCGTCGGCCGCAGCTTGGCGTAGTCCTCGTCCTTGAAGGGGATGACGGTGTTCAGGCCGTCGTTGCCGCCGGTCAGCTGCACGACGACGAGGACGGTGTCCTTGGCGCCCGCCCGGTCGGAGGGCGGCGCGGCGGCGGCGGCACGGCTGAGGAAGGTCGGGACCGTCAGGCCCAGCGACACCAGGCTGCCGGTCATCAGGAATTCGCGTCGGGTCGGGGTCATGATGGGTCCTCAATGGGGCCGCTTGCGGCTTGGCAATTGCGAAGCCGCAAGCGGCGAGTTTCCTCAATCCAATTGATACTCGGGCAGCGTCAGCACCAGCCGGCACAGCGAGCGCACGCGGTGGTCGGCGGCGTCGCGCGCGGTCCAGTAGACCGGCGCCGCCAACTTCGCCGAGGTCTTGTGGTACTCGACCAACTTCTGGCGCGCCTCGTCCGGCACGTCGCCCTGGAGGAACAGCGTCACGAAGAAGTCGACGAGGTCGGCGTCCTTCGTGCCGTGCTTGCGGACCAGGGCGGCGGGGTCGGTGCGGCCGCCGAAGCGCGCGTCCTCCGTCGACGTCAGCGCCAGGGCCAGGTTTTGCCGCGCCAGCAACGTCTGCCCGTTCAGCCACGTCGGCCCGCCGTCCCAGCCCTTGACCGACGGCGGGTAGAAGACGCTCTGCCCCAATTCCTCCAGCGCCCCGGCGAGGGCCGTCGTGCCGATCTTGCCTTCCAGCGCCCGCACGATCCCGAGCGCGAAGTCGACCGGCGCCTTGATGCGGGCGCGGTACGACGCGGGGGCGAAGAACAGGTTCGAGTGCAGCACACGACTCACGAGGGCGCCGAAGTCGTAATCCTTGCGGAACGACTCGGCCAGCGGCGCCAGCAACTCCGGCGGCGCGGGGGTCGTCTCGCTGACGAGGAAGCGATACAGCTTGCCGGCGACGAAGTACGGCGCCGCCTTCTGGTCGAGACAGATGTTGACGACGTCCTCGCCCTTGAACGTGCCGCTCTTGCCGAGGACGGTCTTGTCGCCGGCGTCATGTTCCTTGGGGTTGAAAGCGCCCTTGCCGTCCTTGACCTCCCAGCCGGTGAACGCCCTGGCCGCCTCGCGGATGTCCTTCTCGGTGTAGTTGCCGAGGCCGAGGCTGAACAACTCCATCAGCTCGCGGGCGTAGTTCTCGTTCGGCATCCCCTTCTTGCTGAGGTTGGTGTCGAGCCAGACCAGCATCGCCGGGTCTTGCGACATTTCCTGGAGCAGGGGACGAAAATGGCCGAGGGCGTGGCGGTACAGGAGGCGGTACTGGCCGAGCATGTGGCCGGCGTTGTTCACCTTGGCGTTGCTGGTGGCGAAGTGGTTGTGCCAGAAGAGCGTCAGCTTCTCGCGCAGCGGGTGCGGCGAGTAGAGCATCCGGTACAGCCACCAGGCGCGCGCCTGCGGGCCGTTGTTGCCCCGGGCGATGCCGTCGGCGAGGCGGTCGGTGTCGCGGCCGAACTCCTCCTCGCCGGCGCCGCCCTTGAGGAGCCGGTCGATGGTCTTGTCCGGGCCGTCGGCGAGGCCGCTTTGGAGGTCGGCGTGGGAGGCGCCGAACGAGGCGCGGCGGTAAAGGTGGCCGACCTTCTTCAGGTCCCACGGCGACGCGGCGGTGGGCCGGTACGGCTCCCAGGCGTGGCGGGGGTCGATTTTGTCCGACATGGTGAATATCCTAATAGCCGCTCGCGGCTTCGCAAGTGCGAAGCCGCGAGCGGCACGTCTTACTGGCCCAGCGACAGCCGGAAGTCGTAGCGCAGCTGCTTCGCCTCGTACACCGTCTCGGCGTCCAGCGTGCCGAGGCGGCGCACCAGGCCGAGGATCGTCTTCAGCTGCTCGCGCGCCTCGGGGAGCGTCACCGCCTGACTCAGAACGAACTGGCTCACCAACTGGTCTTCCGCCGCGCGCAGCGCCTCGGCGGCGCCGGCGCTGAAAAGGCGCGTCCGCGTGGCGGCGCGGCTCGCCTTCGCCGGCGGCTCCTTCGCCTCCTTCTCGAGCAGGTCGACGATTTCGCGGGCGAACTCCAGCGTCGAGCAGAACGCCATCTGGTTGCCGACGCGCACGAAGCACGGGCTGAAGTTGAAGCGCAGGTTGTCGGTGTCCTGCGGCACCTTGGCGTCCTCCGGGAAGCGGTAGCCGACGACTTTGTGCCCCGCGTAAGTCTCCTCGACGAGCTTGAGTTTGAGTTGCGTGCCGGCGAGCAGCGCCGCGCCGCGCAGGATGGCGTCGATCGACTTGGCGAACTCGTCGGGCTTGCGCATCTCCGTCACGAAGGCGGACGCGGGGACGTTCTGACCCGGCTTCGTCTTGTAGCCGACCGGCGCCCGGTTGGCGGCGACCAGGCGGTGCCTCGCCCCTGCTTGTGTCAGCAATTGGCTGAGCCGCGCGCCGACGAGGAACGGCGCCGAGCGCTGGTCGAACTCCTCGAAACTCTTCGCGTTCTGGGCGCTGAACAGTTTCGCCCGCTCTTCCCAGAACTTGCCGAGGTCGAGGGTGAAGCTCGTGCTGAAGAGAACGCCCTTCGGCCGGAGCGGCGGCAGCGCGCCGGGGCCGGCCGGCGGCGGGGCGTGGACGGCGAGGTCGGCGCTGGCGCCTTCGTACCCGGCCGGCAGGCGCACCGTCATCAGGAAGCCGTTCTTCTCCTCGTAGAGGCCGGCGGCGACGTAGGGTGCCCGGCCGACGACGTCGAGGATGCCGCCGATAAGGACGGTCACGGTCGCGTCGTTGCGCGGCGACGTGAAGAGGTCTTTGCCTTGCGGCGACTGGTGGGCGACGTCGAGGTTGACCCACAGCCGCGCCAGCGGTCCGGGCGGCAGCAGCTTACCGGCGGCGACGACCTTGTCGGCGCGCGCCAGGCTCTTTTCGGGTCCGTCGTAGTGCAAGTCGAGGGCCAGCTTCAGCGCCTCCTCCTTGTTGCTGACGAGGAGCGCGGAGCCGGCGACGGCCAGGTGGAGGTCCTTGCCGACGCTGGCGCCTTCGCAGTCGCGGTAGGTACGCCGCTCGACGTGTTCCTTGGACTCCTGCCGGGCCAGCTCCTGTTCGAGGACGGTGAGGGCGAGCGCGAAGAACTTCTTGGCCAGCGCCTCGTCGCCGCCCTGGACGACGAGCAGCGCCGGCGCCGCGTCCTGGCCGAGCCTGCCGGCGACGACGGCGCCGCCGCTGGCGAGGCGGTCGAGCAGCTCGGGCCACGGGGCGCCGAGTTCCTTTTCGAGGTAGGCGAGGAGTTGGTAGAGACGGCGGGCGGTGGTGGAGTCGTAAGCTTCCTGGAGCGGCGGCAGGGCACGGGCGGCGGCGATCAGGTCGGCGGCGGGTCCGCCGGACAGGAGGCGGCGCGGCTGCTTCACTTCGAGGAAGAAGTCCGCCTGCGCCGGGACGAGGCGCAGCGGGTCGGTCGGCGCGTCGGCGGCGTGGGCGGCGTGGGCGGCGGAGAGCAGAGTCAGGCAGGCGAGGACGCCCGCGAGGGGTCGGAACAGGCGCATGGGGACAGACTCCGGGGACGCGCGGGCGAGCGTTGCACACCCGATGATACTCCCTCGGGGCCGGGTCGTGTTTCAAAAACGGGGGCTCTCCTGTCCGACAGGGTCCGCGCCGCCGGCCGCGGGTCAGCCGAACAGCGGCAGGGTGCGGAACTCCCCCTTGAGGACGGCCGCCGGGTCGCCGAACCCCATCCAGTCCCGGATGAGGGTCGCGTACACCGACCGGAAGTCGGTCGTCATTTTGAGGTTCCCGGCGTCGAGGTCGGTCAGGCTCGGCGGGGTGCCGTGGAACCCGCCCTTCACCTTGCCGCCGAACACGAACATCGGGCCGGCCGTCCCGTGGTCGGTCCCCTTGCTCGCGTTCTCCCCGACCCGCCGGCCGAACTCCGAGAACGCCATCACCGCCACGTCGTCCGCCCGGCCGATCCGCTTCAGGTCGGTCAGGAAGCCGCGGACGGCGTCCGACAGGTAAGTGAGCAGCAGCTGGTGCAGGTTCGGCTGGGCGGCGTGAGTGTCGAACCCGCCCATCGACACATAGTAGATCCGCGTCGGCATCCCGGCGGCGATCATGCCGGCCACCTTCTTCAGGTCCAGCGTCACGTCGTTGTCGCTGCCGTAATCCACGCGGGTCCGGTACTCCGCGCACGCCGACCGGATCGCGGCCGCCCCGCCGGTGGCCGTCTTCGACACCCCGTTGACGAAGGCGAGGGCCGGGTTGTCGGTCGGGTAGACGGTGCCGAACGTCTCGAACACCTTCTGCTGGGCCGGGGTGCCGAGGCGGGCGAACCGCCGCGGGTCCTTGAACACGACCGGCGAGTGGACGGCGCTGGCGACCGCCCGCGACTGCTGCCCGGCGACGTTCACGATGTAGTTCTCGACCGGCTTCGGCTTGCTCGCGTCGGCGAACCGGCCGACCCAGCCGTACTTGTCGCCCCCGTGCGGCGTCGCCGTGTGCCACCACTCCATCGCGGTGAAGTGGGACAGGGTCGGCTTCGGGTAGCCGCAGCCGTGGACGACCGCCATCCGGCCGTCCTCGAACAGCTTCCGCAGCCCCTCGCACGCCGGGTGGAGTCCGAACTGATCGTCGAGTTTGAGGACCTGATTCGGGCGGATCGCCAGGGCCGGCCGGGCCTTGTGGTAGGCCGGGTCGGCGTGCGGGACGACGGTGTTCAGCCCGTCGTTCCCGCCGGCCAGCTCCAGCACCACGAGAATGCGTTCCGGGTGTTTCTCCCGGCCGTCCAGGGCCTGGGGCGACTCCGCCCGGCTCAACTGTCGGAACACGGCCGGGAGCCCGGCCGACACGCCGACCGCGAACATCCCGGCCCGCAGGAAGTCCCGGCGGTCGCCGAAGGAGGAAGGCTTGAGGAACATCGCTGTCACCTGGGTTCGGGGCGGGCGTTAAGGCCTTAAAGAGCTAACCACAGAGGGCACAGAGAACACAGAGAAAGACCGAAAGAATAGAGGAAGAAAGCCCTGAGGCCGCAGAGTCGATTTCTCTCCTTTTTCTCTTCTCTGTGTTCTCTGTGCCCTCTGTGGTTAGCGCTTTGAGGCACCGTAATGTCGGGTTCAGTTGACCTGGTATTCGGGGGCGCTGAGGACCAGGTGGGCGGCCCGGCGCAGGGCGAGGTCGATGTCCTTGCGGCCGAAGTCGATGCCGTCGCCGCCGAGTTCGCCCCGCAGGAAGGCGACCACGGCCGCCCGCCGATCCGAGGACAACTCGACGCTCAGGAAGCGCCGGGCGAAGTGGTCGACCGCCCCCGCGACGGTCCCGACCTCGGCCGCCCTCAGCAGCGCCGCGAAGTCCACGTCGGCCGGGAAGCGGGGGACCGGCTTCACCCGCCGGGCGGCCTCGATGAACCCCGTATACACCCCGACCGCCAGGTTGAAGTCCTCGGAATTGGCGATCCGCATCATCCGGGACGTGTCTCCCTTGTCGCCGGCGCCCGCCGCGTCGGTCCCCTTGCGGGCCGGCATCTCCACCGCCCCGGCCCCGGCCGGCTTCGCCTCCCCGCCGTCCAGCCGGGCGCAGAACGCCTCGTACTCCTTCAGGGAAACCGGCTCCATCTTCCGAGTCTTCGGGTCCCAGACGTGCGGAACGATGTCGTACTGCGGGAACAGGAGCGGGATCTTCCGGTAGCCGTCGGCCACCTGCTTGTCCGGGGCGACGAACCGGTCCGGGTCGGGGAACAGCAGGGCGTGGGCGAAATTCCCGCGGGCGAGCAGCGTGGCGGGGTTGACCCACGCCCGGCCGCCCGGCCAGCCGGCCACGTTCGGCGGGTAGAACGGGAGTTGCCCGAGCGCGGTCGTGGTGTCCACGTAATCGGGATACCCCGGCACTTTTTTGAGCCCGAACTTCCGGTAGGTGCCGACCAGGAACTGCGTCGGGCTCTTGACCTGCGTGCCGACCGACGGCCGGCTGTAGAAGTCGCGCGACAGGAACACGGCCTTCAGGAACGGCCGGATCTCGTACTTCGCGCCGAGGAGGAGCTTCGCCAGCTTGTCGTGCAACTCCGGGGGCAGGTCCTCGCGGACGAAGAAGCGGTACAGCTTGCGGGCGAGGAAGCGCGGCGTCGCCGGTTGTTTGAGGATCATGTCGATCGCGTCGGTCCCGGTGAACCGGCCGGTCGCGCCGAGGAACGTCTTCTCCCCGCCGTCGTGCAGATCCTCGTCGTCCACGAACCGGGCGACGTCCTTGGTGGTGCGGACCGACGGGAGGGTCCAGCCGGTGAACGCCCGCGCGACCTCGCGGATGTCGGCCTCGGTGTACCCCCGGCCCTCGCCCATGCAGAACAGCTCCATGACCTCGCGGGCGAAGTTCTCGTTCGGCTTGCCCTTGACGTTGTCCCGGTTGTCGAGCCAGACGAGCATGGCGGGGTCGCGGGCGATTGCGATCAGCAGATCCCGGAAGTTGCCGGCCGCGTGCCGCCGCAGGGTCTCGTTCTGGGCGAGCATCAGCTCGTAATTGGTCACTTTCTCCTGGCTGGTGGCGAAGTGGTCGTGCCAGAAAAGGGTGAGCTTCTCCTGGAGCGGGCGGGGGGTGAGGAGCATCCGCTCGGCCCACCACTGGCCGGCCCGCCGCATCTCCCCGTGTTCGCTCAGGAGGAGAGTATAGAACTCGTTGACCGCCGGCTGGTACTTGAGCTTGCCCGATTGGGTGGCCTTGACCCCGTAGGCCTTGCCGGTGAGGATCCCTTCAAACACGACCTGGTCCAGGGGGATGAGCTTGTATCCGTTGGGGTAGATGCCGGACGGCTCGAACGTCGGCAGGTGCCGGTCGTCCACGGCCTCGTAGTCGAGAAGGGATTCGACGGCCCGGGCCGGAGTCATCCGGGCGAGGCGCTCGACCTCCTCGGGGGTGCCGCCGAACCCGGCCCGCTCGAGCAGGTGAGCGGCGCGCCGGGCGTTCCAGTCCGCCTCCCCGACCGGCGACAGGTCGCCGGCCCACGCCGCCGGGGTCTCCGCGCCGGCCGGTTTGCCGTCACCGGCATTGGCCCCGGCGGGGACGGCGCACAGGCAGGCGGCGAGCAGCAAGAGCCCTCTCGTCTTCATCCGTCGTCTCCCTTGTCCGCCGGGCGCGGCGATGTCATTCACGGACCGGCCGAATGCCCTTACTACCCCGGCCCGTCTTTCCGGGTTTCGGGGCAATTTTCCCGGATTCCGACCGCGCGGACCGCGGCAGCGCCAACTCTCTACAGAAACAGGGACGCGCTCGACCGCACGGAGGTTGTCATGTCGTTCCTCGTCCGAGCCGTCCTCCCCGCGCAGACGCGACGGACGCGCGAGGCGAAGGAGGCCGAGGCTCGGCTGGCGAGACGGCCGGGAAAATAGGCCGCGGGACAAATCCTCGAAACCGTCCGTTTCCCCGTGGACAGACGCCCCCTCCCCTCCCGTATACTCAGGCAGGGGGGTCGTCATGTCCGACAACACGCGACAGGACCGTCCGAGCCAGCCCGCCTCCGCCGTGCCTTCGGCGGAGGCGAAGACGCTGCGGTCCCCCGACGCCGAATTGGCCCCGGCGTCCCCGGACGGCCCGACCTCCGCCTATTACCCTTCCTGGACCGAGGGCGTGACGCTGCCGCCGAGCGGGTCGAAGCGGCCGTCGCCCCACAAAGACCCGGCCGCGCTGCCCGGCTACGAGATCCTCGGCGAGTTGGGCCGCGGCGGCATGGGCGTCGTCTACAAGGCGCGGCAGGTCAGGGCGAACCGCCTCGTCGCCCTGAAGATGATCCTCGCCGGCGGTCACGCCGACGCGGACGACCTGGCCCGCTTCCGCACCGAGGCCCAGGCCATCGCCCGGCTCCAGCACCCCAACATCGTCCAGATTTATGAGGTCGGCGAGCACGACGGGCGGCCGTTCTTCAGCCTGGAGTTGTGCGAGGGTGGTGGCCTCGACCGCCGCCTCGCCGGCGCCCCGTTGCCGCCCGACGAGGCGGCGCGCCTGGCCGAGATGCTGGCGCGGGCCGTTCACGTCGCGCACGCGGCGGGGATCATCCACCGCGACCTCAAGCCGGCGAACGTCCTCCTCGTCTCCGGCGAGGACGATAGCCTCCCCCTCGCCAAGATCACCGACTTCGGCCTCGCCAAGCGCCTCGACGAGGCGAGCCGGACGACGACCGGCGCCGTCATGGGGACGCCGTCGTACATGGCTCCCGAGCAGGCGGCGGGGCAGTCGGACCGGATGGGTCCCGCCGCCGACGTCTATTCCCTCGGCGCCGTCCTGTACGAATGCCTCACCGGCCGCCCGCCGTTCCGCGCGGCGACGTCCCTGGACACGATCTTACAAGTCCTCAACGAGGAGGTCGTCGCGCCGCGGCGCCTGAACTCGAAGGTGCCGCGCGACCTGGAGACGATCTGCCTGAAGTGTCTGCGCAAGGAGCCGAGCCAGCGCTACGCCAGCGCCCTGGACCTGGCCGAGGACCTGCGCCGCTTCCGCGCCGGCGAGCCGGTGCGCGCCCGGCCGGTCGGCGGGGCGGAGCGCGCCTGGCGCTGGTGCCGGCGGAAGCCCGCCGTGGCGGCGCTGGCGGCGAGCGTCCTGCTCCTGCTGATGGCGGTGGCGGTCGTCGCCTCGCTCGGCTACGCCCGGACGACGCAGGCTTTGGGCCGCGAGGCCGAACAGCGCGCGGACGCGGAGCGCGCGCAGAAGCGGGCCGAGGGGGAGAGCGCGGAGGCGCGACGGCAAGAGCAGGAGGCGGAGCGGCAGGGCGCCGCGGCCCGCGCCGCCGAGGCGAAGGCCGTCGCTGAGGCGGAGCGGCGGCGGCGCCTCCTCTACGACGCTAATATGCAAATGGCGGCCCAGGGGTGGGAGAGCCCGGACGTCGGCGCGCGGGCCGTCGGCGCGCTCCTGGCCGAGACGTCGCCGGCGCCGGGCGAGGCGGACCCGCGCGAGTTCGCCTGGCGCCATCAATGGTGGCTGCTGTACCGCTCCGGCGTGCCCCTGGCGACTCAAGGCGTTCGGATCAAGCACGCGGCGTTTACCCCGGACGGCGTCCTCGTCACCGTCAACGCGAACCACCGCCTGCGCCGCTGGGACGCCGCGGGCAAGGCGACGCTCGACGTCGACCTCACGGCCGACGGCAAGTTCGGGGCGCTCGACCTCGCTCCGGACGGCAAGTTCGTCGCCGTCGTCCCCCCGCGCGGCGCGGTCCGCGTTTACGACGCCGCGACGGGGAAGCGCCTCCGCACCCTCGGGGCGAACGACCTGTGGACGGTGGACGTCCGCTTCCTCGCGGACGGGCGCACGCTGCTCGCCAGGGACGACGGCGGCGCCGTCCGCCTCTGGGACGCGGCGACGGGCAAGCTGCGGGAGACCGTGGCGGGCGGCGACGCGCTCCTCGCGACGATTGTCCCGCTGTCGCCCGACGGCAGGACGGCGGCGGTCGCCGACAAGGGCCTGCGCCTGCGCGACTGGCGGACCGGCAAAGAGTTAGCCACGATCCTCAAAGGCGGTAATCCGCCCGCCCTGGCGTGGGCGCCGGGCGGGAAGGTGTTGGCGTTCGGCGACGTGCAAGGGCGCGTCCACCTGCGCGACCTCGCGACGAACAAGCCGCTCGGCGGGGCGCTGTTGGCCCACGTGCGGCCGGCGCTGCGGCTGGCGTTCTCGCGCGACGGCGGCGTGCTGGTGACGGGGGGCGGCGACGGCCAGGTGACGGCGTGGGACGTCGAGACCGGCGAGTTGCTCCGCCGCTTCAAGGCCCACGCGGCGGCGGTTTCGTTCGTGTGCGTCGCGCAAGACGGCAAGTCGCTCGCCTCCGGCGGCGCGGACGGGACGGCCCGCCTGTGGCGGCTGGGCGACGACGCGGCCGTCCAAAGGCCGACGGAAGCCCAGGTGTACGGGCTGGCGTACTCCGCCGACGGCCGCACGCTGGCCGTCATCAACGGCACGGCCGTGCATTTGTGGGACGTCTCGACAGGGAAAACTCTTCAGACCTTCCCGCCCCGCGGCGCGCGGAATCGTCCCGTCCTGCGCGTCGCCCTGGCGCCCGACGGCAAGACGCTGGCGACGGACGGCCGCGCCGGGCAGACGCTCCTCTGGAACACAGCCACGGGCGAACGGCGGTTCGCCCTGGCCGGGGCGCCGGACGGCGAGGACGAGGCCGCGCGGGCCGTCGGCTCGCTCGCCTTCTCGCCGGACGGCAAGCTCCTCGCCGCCGGCTACGGCCACCCGTTCGCCCACCGTCCGGGGCGCTTTCCCAAGGTCGTCAAGGTGTGGGACGCGCACACCGGCGCCGAAGTCCGCACACTGGCCGCCCACGACAACACCGTCCCCGGCCTCGCCTTCTCGCACGACGGCCGGCTAATGGCGACGGCTGGCCAGGACGGCGTCGCGAAGCTGTGGCGCGTGGGGACGTGGGCCGAGGAGCGCCGGCTGCCGGGCCAGGGCGTGCTGAAGAGCGTGGCGTTCGCGCCCGACGGCCGCACCCTCGTCACCGGGAACACCGACGGCGTCCTCCGCGTCTGGGACGTGGCGACGGGCGAGCGGCGCGCGGAGGTCAAGGGGCACGGGAGTCAGGCGATGGCCCTGGCCTTCGCGCCGGACGGGGCGACGCTGGCCTCGGCCGGCGGCGACCGCGTCGTGCGGCTGTGGGACACGGCGACCTGGCGCGAGTTGCGGACCTTGCGCGGCCACGAGGCCGCCGTCCTGACCGTCGCCTTCGCCCCCGACGGCGACACGCTCGTCAGCGGCGGGCTCGATAAAGTGGTCCGCTTCTGGCGCGCCGTGCCCGCGCGGGAGATCGCCCCCGGCTCGGGCGTCGTCGCGGCGCCGCCGGAGCCGGACGACGACCCGTGACGGCGGCACGGCGGCGCCCCTACAATAGCGCGATGCACGACGGACCCCCCGACGACACGGACCTCGCCCCGCGCCCCGACGCGGCCGAACACCTGCGCCGCGGCCTGGCCTACGCGCGCCGCCGCGAGCCCGAGCCGGCCATCACTCACTTCACGCGCGCCCTGGAACTCGACCCGGACGACGCCGACGTCTTCCTCCAGCGCGGCAACGCCCGCACTGCCGTCGGCGACTGGCGCGGCGCCGCCGCCGACTTCACCGAGGCGCTGCGGCTGCGGCCCGGCGTCGCCGAGGCGTACCACAACCGCGGCGTCGCCCGCGCGCAGTATGGCGAGTTCGCCGAGGCCGTCGCCGACTTCGACAAGGCGCTCGAGTTGCAGCCCGAATCGGCCCTCGCCTACCAAAGCCGCGGCAACGCGCGCGGCGACCTCGGCGACTTCGACAAGGCCGTCGCCGACTTCACCGAGGCGATTCGTCTGGATCCGAAGAACGCCGAGCCTTACGCCCGGCGCGGCCTGGCGCGGGCGAGCGCCGGCAACCTGGAGCAGGCCGTCGCCGACTTCACCGAGGCGATCCGCCGGCGGCCGCAGTACGCCGCCGCCTACTTCTACCGCGGCCGCGCCCGCTGCGACGCCGGCGACTTCGAGAAGGCCGCCGCCGACTTCACCGTCTTGCTGCGCCTCGACGCCCTGTCGCCGTCCGCCTTCTGCCTGCGCGGCAAGGCGTTCGCCGGGGCGGAGGACTACGACCGCGCCGCCGCCGACTTCGCCGAGGCGCTGCGGCGCAACCCGCGCGACACCGAGGCGCTGCACGAGCGCGCCTTGATGCACCTGCGCCAGGGCGACCCCGACGCCGCTCTGGCCGACTACGCGGCGCTGCTGCGCGTCGACCCCGACGCCGCGTGGGCCTACGCCAACCGCGCCAACCTGCACGACGCGCGCGGCGACCTGGGCGCCGCCGTCGCCGACCTGGGCGAGGCGATCCGCCGGGCGCCGGACGACGCGCGCCTGTACAACAACCGCGGCCGCTGCCACGCCCGCCGCGGCGACCTGGCGGCGGCGCTGGCCGACTTCGACGAGGCGCTGCGGCGCGCGCCGGACGACTTCCGCGTCACCTACAACCGCGCGCTGACGCACTGCCGCGGGGGGCAGTTCGCGGAAGCCGTGGCCGACTTCACGGCGGTCCTGACGCGCGGGGGGCCGAGCGCCGCACTCTACAACCAGCGGGCGGCGGCGCACTACGCGAACGGCGACCGCGCCGCCGCCGTCGCCGACCACGTCGCGGCGCTGGACCTGGAGCCTGAGGACGCCAACGCCCGCAACTCGCTCGCCTGGCTGCTGGCGACGAGTCCCGAGGACGGACTGCGCGACGGGGCCAGGGCAGTCGAGCACGCGACGAAGGCGTGCGAGTTGACGCGCTACGAGGTGCCGGGCCTGGTCGACACGCTGGCCGCCGCGTGCGCCGAGTGCGGCCGTTTCGACGAGGCGGCGCGCTGGCAGGAGAAGGCGATCGCGCTGCTGCCCGAGGCGGAGCGCGACGACTACCGCACGCGGCTGGCGCTGTACAAGGAAGGGCGGCCGTGTCGCGGGTAACGACAGGCTCCCCTCTCCCCTTCGGGGAGAGGGGTTGGGGGTGAGGGGCGAACCCGCGGGAGGTCCAGGGGGGCCCCCCCCCCCCCCCCCCCCCCCCCCCCGGGCGGGGGGGGAGGGATCGATGTAAAAAAATAAAGGACACACCCACGCACCACACCAACCCACACAAAAACACAACAAGTGGGTGGGAGGGGGGGGCGGCCGCGGAGG
>JBBROG010000015.1:0-57249 GCA_038229635.1 Gemmatales bacterium | reverse complement strand
CTCTGCCTAGCGCTTCGGACATGCTAGCGGACGGTGGCCAGGCAGTGTAGCAAGTGGAGTAGGATTTCTGGGGATGGCGGCGCTACGGTGGCGTCAGTTACCGCGCCGAAATAGCGTCCCCGCAACAGGGCCAGACGCAGCGTGCCCAGTACCTGGGTCAACGCTCCGCCCTGCTCCTGCTCCCTCTTGTACCAGGGACGCTCCCTCGTTAGCGTCTCGTGTTCGTCGCCGTTGAGGGCGTACCACAGCAGCGTCACGCTGTAGCTGAACCACGCCATCGGGTGGACCCTCTGCACGCTCTGCTCACACCCCACCTGCGGGTCTTGCAGCCCCCGGTAGTGCTTGCTGTCGTGGAACATCACCTCCACGCTCCAACGCCGCGCGTACCCTTGAATCACCTCCTGCGCGGTCAGCCCTACCTTGGTACACACCCGAGCCGTGTCCTGCCACGCCTCGGACAGGTCGCGCACCCTCACCACCGGCACCGGGTCCGTCTTGCACCCGGTGTACCACAGCACCCCTTCGCGTATCTGCAACCGCAACACCTTCTTCGTCTGTCCGGCGAAGGTCACTCCCTGGCGGTCGGGCCGGAAGGGGAAACCCATCACCAGGCCCAGGACGACGCAGTTGACGCCGAAGGAGAAGACCTTGCGGCGTTTGCTGCTGAGCACGGCGTCGAGGAAGAAGCCGCCGAAGGCGACCTTGGCACCGCGCTTGTGGCCGAGGGTGTCATCGACGACGACCCCGACGTAGCCGGAGGGGACGAGGTGGGTGAGGATGTACAGGCCGAGGATAGTGCCGAGCTCGTCCCAGTCCCAGACAGCGGTGCCGAAGAGGGGGTAGATGGCATCGTGGTGCTTGCGCCCGGCAAGGGAGGAGGCTTGCCAGACTTCGGTCAAGGTGCGCGGACCCGGGCCGAGGAGCCAGGCGACGAGGATATGCTGGAAGTTGGCGAAGGCTTCTTGACGGAAGCAGTGGCGCAAAGGGGCTAGCAGATCGACGAGGGAAGGGATAATGTAGTCCACGACGACGGGCCTCCTGCTCGCTGGGTCTGGGTTGAGTGATTACTCCCAGATTAGGGCGCTCAGGCCGGCCCGTCTTCCTTCTCCTTCCCTGTTATCTCCGAAGCGCTAGTGCGGCGTCAAGCTTAGGATTTAGGGTTGGCAGCGCCGTAACTCAAGTGCTCTTCGGCGCATGCGCTAAGCGTCACCCTAATTCCTAAGCTTGACGCTGCACTAGTCTGTGTCCTCTGTGTTCTCCGTGGTGAGTTCTTTGAGGCGCTCTTAAGGGGCGGCGGCCGGCTTGCCTTCGATCTTGAGGAGGGCCTCCTCGGCGGCGCCTTGGACCACGTCCTTCACGAGGCCGTCCTGATTTTTCGCCAGCTCTTGCAGCTGGGGCACGGCCGCCCGGGCCTCGGGGCCGATCCCGGCGAGGCCGTAGGCCGCCGCCATCTGGACGTCGATGTTTTTATGGCGCAACAGTTCCTGAAGTTGCGGCACGGCCGGCCCGGCTTCCGCGCCGACCTCGCCGAGGCTGCGGGCGACGGCGATACGCATCCCGTCCGTCGTTTCGCTTTTCAAAGTCTTCATCAAGAAGGGGACCGCCTCGGCGGTGCCGCTGCTGGCGCGGCCCAGCGCCTGAGCCGCCATCGCCTGGATGGTCGAGTAGAACATGTTCATATTGGTTTTGTTCTCGTCGGCGGCGACGGCCTCCATGAGCGCGGGGATCGCCGGGCGCGAGGCCGTCTTGAGGTGAAACAGCGCGCCGGCCGCGTTGAAGCGCACGTAGCCGTCCGGGTCCTTCAGCGCCTCGATGAGCGACGGCACGGCGGGAGCCGCGGCCGCGCCCATCTTCGACAGCGACAGGGCGGCGTCGCCGCGCACGTTGCCGTCGTCGTCCTTCCGCAGGCACACCGTTAAGGCCGGCACCGCCTCGGCGGCGTTGGCGCCCATCGTCCCCAGCGCGAGGACCGCCTGCTTGCGGACCTTGACGTCGTCGCTCTCCAGGGCCTTGACCCAATAGCTGACGGAGTGGCCGTCGTGGTAGTGGAAGGATCCGCCGGGGCCGAACAGCGTGGGCAGGTAGGCGGGACTGTTGGGGACCAGGAGGGCGAGGCCGGCGACGGCGATCAGGATCGCCAGAAGCCAGAGCACGCGACGCTTCGTCATGGGGAGGCTCTCAGTCTGAGGAGTGGCCGGGCGGCGTACCGAGCGCTCGGCGTTCGGTGCGGCCCGAGGATCAAATCCGTATTCTATTCCGCCCGACGGCGCCCGCAACGATTTTCCGCGCGCGGCGCTCGGGTGCTACAATAAGCGCAGGATCGGAGCCCGACGGAGTGGACCTTCCCCGAACCCCGAGACGCAATGCCCGGACCGCGAACCTTCACCTTCCTCGGAACCGGCACCTCGGTCGGCGTGCCCATGCTCGGCTGCGACTGCGCCGTCTGCCGCTCCCCCGACCCGCACAACCAGCGCTACCGCTGCGCCGTCCTCGTCCACACGCCCGAGGGCCGCATCCTCATCGACACGCCGCCGGAGTTGCGCCTGCAACTCCTGCGCGCCCGGGTCGGCTTCGTCCACGCCGTCCTGTTCACGCACTACCACGCCGACCACCTGTTCGGCCTCGACGACGTGCGGCCGTTCCCGCGCCACCTCGGCGGCCCGGTGCCGCTCTACTGCACGCGCGAGACCGAGGGCAAGATCCGCGAGGCGTTCGCCTACGCCTTCGACGCCGAGGCGCGCGGCACCGGCCTTTACGTCCCGCAGCTCGAGTTCCGTACCATCACGAGCGACCCGTTCCGCGTTCTGGGCGAGCACATCGTACCCGTCTTGCTGAAGCACTCCCACTTCGACGTCTTCGGCTTCCGCCTCGACGACGTGGCCTACTGCACCGACGTCAGCTTCATTCCGGAGGAGAGTTGGCCGCGACTGGAGGGCTTGCGCGTGCTGGTCCTCGACGCGCTGCGGCCGGTGCCGCACCCGTCGCACTTCGGCCTCGACCAGGCGCTGGAGGTGATCGAGCGCCTCAAGCCGCGCCGGGCGTACCTGACGCACATGAGCCACGAGTTGGAACACGAGGCGACGAACCGCCGCCTGCCGCCGGGCGTCGAGCTGGCCTATGACGGGCTGAGCTTCGAGTTCTGACGCGCCCGCGCCGCCAGCGCCTCCGCCGCCCGGTCGACCTCGTCCTCGGTGGTGAAGCGGCCGACGCTGAGCCGCACCGCCCCGCGCCCCAATTCCGGGGAGACGCCCATCGCTTGCAATACCGGCGACAGGCAGACGCTCCCCTCGTGACACGCCGACCCCGTCGACGCCGCCACCTCCGGCACCGCCTCCAACAATTCCGCCCCGACGTGTCCGACGAAGTTCACGTTGAGCGTGTTCGGCAGACGCTTTTCCGGATGTCCATTGAGAACGACGCGCTCGCCGAGGACCGCCCGCAGCCGCTCCCAGAGCCGGTCGCGCAGCGCCTTGAGTCGCTCCGTCGCTTGCGGTAGCGACTGTTTCGCGATCTCGCACGCCTTGCCGAGCGCGACGAGGTACGGCACGTTCTCCGTCCCGGCGCGGCGTCCGCCTTCGTGGCCCGCCCCGTGGACGAGCGCCTCCGGCGTAACGCCGCCGCGGACGTACAGGACGCCGACGCCTTTCGGGGCGTACAGCTTGTGCCCGGCGAGCGTCAGGAAGTCGACGCCGAGGTCAGCGACGTTCACCGGCAGCTTGCCGAGCGACTGCGCCGCGTCGGTGTGGACGAGGACGCCGCGCGCGCGAGCGCTAGCGGCGATCTCGCGAATCGGTTGCAGCGTGCCGACCTCGTTGTTGGAGTGCATGACCGTCACAAGCCGCGTCTGCTTGGTGAGGGCGCGGCGCACGGCGTCGGGGTCGACGAGGCCGTGACGATCGACGGGCAGCACGGTGACGCGGGCGCCGAGGCGGCGCAGGAAATCGCACGGTTGCAGCGTCGCGGGATGCTCGACGGCGGTGGTGATGACGTGGACGTCCTTGCGGAAGAGTCGTCCGAGAACGCCGCGGAAGGTGGCGAAGAAGACGCCCTTAATGGCTTGATTGCTCGCCTCGCTGCCGCCGCCGGTGAAGACGATCTCTTCGGGGCGGGCGCCGAGCAGGTCGGCGACCTGGCGGCGGGCGGTGTCGACGGCGTCGTGGGCGGACTTGCCGAAAGCGTGAGCGCTCGACGGATTGCCGAAGTTACCGATTCCACTCTCTGCGTCAAGAAGCGTTGGGGGGGCGTACCGCAGGTACGGCAGCATGGCCTCGAACACGGCTGGGTCAACGGGCGTGGTGGCGTTGTAGTCGAGGTAGATCGGGACCATGCGGCACTCTCGGAGGCGTAATCAGGCGTCGGGCCTCCGGTTATCTTCGCTTCTCGGAGTCTCGGCAGCAATGGGGGCGGCGAGCGGCGGCAGACAGCGTCAGAGGATCTCGACGGGAACTTCGGCGCAGCGGGCCAAGTTGCGGTCGCCCGTGAGAAAGGCAGCGGCGCCCGCGAGAATGGCGCTCGCCAGGTGGATGGCGTCCGGCGTCTTAAGGTTGAGGTGTGCCCGGAGGTCCGTGGCTTTTTCGAGGACGGGCTCCGTGACATCGAGGAGCCCGACCTCCGCGCTCGCGAAGAAGGCGTCATACAAAGCCAGAAGGGCGGCGTCACCGTTGCGGAGCGGCTTCACGCGACACTCCAACCGGGTCAGCCTCGACGTGAGTAAGAACCGGCCCGTCCCCCGTTGAGGCTGAAGACGGGTCTCCAGAGGCGCGCGGGTGGCGGCGTCCCCCTCAAGGAGGCGGATGACCACGTTGGCATCGGCGTAAATCACGGCTCGCCCCACGCGTCACGCTCCTCTTGGACTTGGCCGGCAATCTCCTCGCCGGTCCGAAGCCGGGGAGCCGTGCCGAACAAGTCGAAGACAGATCGTGAAGGAGCCGGCGGAGTCGAGTTGGCGCTCGGGAAGACAATCAGTTCAGCGGTCCCCTCGACGGCGGGAAGCGGCTCATCGGGGAGGAACGCTCGGCCGACGTAGCGGCCGCGGATGACAAGGGCCTCGGTCATCGGAAGGGATCCTCCAGGAGAGGTCAAGTCCACCACTCAGGGCGGCAGCCCGACGGAATACGGACGAGACCAGGGATTCATAATCCCCTCCGATTCTACTACGGATTCCCCTGCGGAGAAAGCGACGCCTCTCGTCCCGGAGTAAGTCTCCAGAGCGAGAGGCGTCGCTTTCTCCGCAGGGGAATCATGAGTTCACCGCACCGTTACGGGAACGTGTGCCCCAGGACGAAGTAGGCGTTCGACGACACAAGGTCGGCGACGAGCCCCTCGGTCCGCAGGCCGTTGCGGTACTGCGTCTGCCAGAAGGCCAGTTCCGCGGCGTTCGCGTCGCGGCCCAGGTACTGGCGGTACAGCCGCGTCACCAGGCCGCCCACGGGGTCGAAGCGGTAGCGGTCCGTGACGAGCAGCTCCGCCGCCAGCTGCTGCCGCGAGATTGTGGCGAGCCGCCCGATCCAGTAAGTGACCTCGCTCGACGTCGCCGCCACGCCGAAGAGCTGCAAGTACGCCGCCTGGATGAAGGTCGTCGTCGTCGACGGTCCCGTAGCACCGACGATCGACGCCGAGCGGTCGAAGTACGCCGAGCTGCCGACCAGGCTGGCGATCAGCCCCTCCTGCGTGAGGCCCGCCCGGAACTGCCCCAGCCAGAAGTCGACCTCCGGCTGCGACGGCTGGCGGCCCAGGTACGTCTGGTACGAGTCCCGCGTGAACCGGGTGCGGTACTCGACGCCGGCGAGGATGCCGTTGACCTCCGCCAGGCGCTGCGGGCGGAAGCCGTTGAGGATGGCGTTGAGCGCCGCGTTGGCGGCCGTGGCGTCGGCCGGAATCCGCAGGCTGCTAAAGAGACTGTTGATCCACGATTGGTTCGTGTGCAGCCCCTGGCCGTCGGTCTGCCGGACGAAGTAGTCGCGCGAGCCCAGGAGCGCCGCGATCAGCCCCTCCGACGGGCTGAGTTGACCCGCGGCGCCGGACCGGGCCAGGACCGTGCGCCAGTAAGCCAACTCGGCCGCCGCCGGCGCCCGGCCGAGGAACTGCTGGTAAACCTGTGTCGTTTCCCGGTCGAAGAACTCCGGCGCGCCGAGCAGGAAGCCGGCGAAGCCGTTGCGGCCCGTGCGCTCGCCCCGCGCCAGGAAGTCGAGGTTGGCCTGCAACTCCTCCGGCGACGGGCCGGAGAGACGGCCGAACGCCTGCGTGTAGGCCGCGTTGACCCACGAGACGTCGATGTCGTGCGCGCTCGTCGCCGAGCCTTTGTTGCGGGCGACGAAGTCCTCGGAGGACAGCAGCTCGGCGACGAGGAATTCGTCGCGCAGCCCGCCGTCAAAGCGCCCCTTCCAGTAGGCCAGTTCGGCCGGCGCCGCCGCCCGGCCCAGGAATCGCTGGTACAGCCGGTCCACCAGGCCGTAGCCGGGGTGGACGCGGTAGCGGTCCGTGCTGAGCAATTGCAGGGCGTAATCCCGGCGCGACGTGCCGCCGGACAGTTGGTTCAGGCCCGCCGTCAACTCCGCCGGCTGGACCGTGTCGCCGGGGAAGAGCTGCGCGTACAGCGCCCGGACGTAGGTCTCGTTCGTGCCCGAGCCCGAGGCCCCCACAAGCGCCGGGGCGCGGTCGAAGAACTCCTGACTGCCGTACAGCTCGGCCAGGAACTGTTCCTGCGTGAGCGCGGCGGCGGAACGGAAGCGGCCGACGGCGCCGTCCACTTCCGCCTGGCTCGGCGCCCGACCCAGGACGTTCTGGTAGTCGCGGCGCACCACGTCCTGGAAGTAGTCGACCGTCGTGATAAAGTAGCCGCCGATCTGGCGCCGCGCGGCCACGCCGGCCGCGTTGACGATCGTCAGGAACCGCTGCAGCTCCTCGTCGGACGGCGCCCGACCCAGCACGTCCTGCGTCACCTGTTTGACGTAAGCCGTGACGTCGCCGTTGATCGCGCGGACGCCGGGCCGGTTCTGGGTGAAGTAGCGGTCGTCGGCGAGCAGTTCCTGAAGGAGCGCTTCCGGCTTGGCGCCCGACCGGAGCAGGTTCAGCCAGCGGTTCACCTCGTCCGCCGTCGGCGCCACGCCGAGGAGGTCGCCCACGCCGAGGAGGCTTGCCGGGGTCCGCGACGACTGGTACAGCGAGGTGATCAGGGCGGTGCGCGCGGCGTCCGACCCGACGAGGCCGCTCGCGATCGCCGGCAGCTGGGCGAAGCGCGCGTCGTCGATGCCGGCCAGCAGAGACGCGAACCCCGGGATGTCCGCCGCGCGGCCGAGGAGGTCGTGGAACAGGCCCGAGAGGAAGCGGCCGTCGTCGGTGCCGTTGATGACGAACGTGAAGGTGAAGGCGTCGGACGCCTCGCCGTTGATGCCGTTGCCGTTCTGGTCCAGCGGGTTGCCGAAGGCGTCGTTGATCGCCGGGCCGACCACGACGGTGTAAGTGCCGTCGTCGGCGCCGGACGTCCCTTGGGGATCAAAATTGATCTGGAACGTCGTGTTGCCGGCGTCGGTCGGCGCGACGGACGTGACGCGGACCGAGCGGCCGCCGGGGCCGGTGACGCGGACGTCGGCCACGGTGAACGAGGTCGGGTCGAGGGCCTCGTTGAAAGTCACCGTCACCGACGCGATGGGCGTGGCCGCCGCCGGGGTCGAGGCGCCGGGGCCGACAGGCGTCGTCGGCGTGGTGCCGACGGCGCGGGCGCCGATGATGTCGGTCGAGAGCGCGAAGAGGCCCCGGCCCTGTGTCGCTGCGGCCAGGGTGTCGGTCCGCGTGTCGAGCTGCAAGTCGACGGTCGGGGCGTGCGGCAGGCCGACGCCGAGGGACTGCCAGCTGGTGCCGTTGTTCACGGACGTATAAACGCCGACGTCGGTGCCGACGTAGAGGCGGCCGCGCGGCGTCGTCGCGAAGGTGCGCGGGTCGAGTGCCAGGCTGTAGGCGGCGATGTCCGGCGGCAGGTTGGAACTGATGTTGGTCCAGTGCTGGCCGGCGTCGGCGGTGTACCAGACCTCGCCCGCGCTGCCGTCGCGCACGGTGTCGGCCAGCGTCACGTAGGCGACCGACGGGTTGTTCGGGTCGACGGTGATGCCGAGGATGGGCGAGCGCGGCAGGCCGGCGCTGCGGTCCTGGAAGAACGGATTATTGGGATCGTTGCCGAGGTTGACGAAGACCTCGCCGGCGGTGGTGCCGGCGTAAATGCCGGCGACGCGCTCGACGAGCGGCGGCGCGAAGGCCAGGGCGCTGACGAGGCCGCCGCGCGCCGACAGCGGCCGGTCGGCGCCGACGACGGACCACTCGTTGGCGCTGGTGCGGCTCAGGTAGACGCGGTCGGTGCCGAAGAGCAACTGGTCGTAGGTGCGCGTCAGGCCGGTCATCGGGTCGATGCCGGCGACGCGCTCCGTGCCGACGGCGAGCGGGGGCAGGAAATCGGCCGGCTGCGCGACGCTCAGGCCCTTGTTCTCCGGCGTGAGGAAGGTGAGGCCGCCGTTGGGGGAGCGCTCGACCAGGGCGGCGCGGCCGTTGGCGTAGAACCAGTTGCGGTAGACGTTGCGCGGCGAGTTGGGGTCGAGCGGGTCGGGGGCGCCGACGCGGATCGTGGCCCCGGTGGGGATGTCGAGGTTGCCGAAGAAGTTGACCACCGGCCCGGTCAGGGTGCCGCCGGCGACCGTGGCCGTCCCCAGGCCCTGGAGGACGGTCGTGCCGGTGCCGGCCTCCGACGTGTAGAAGCGGCTGCGGTCGATCGGGTCGAGGGCGACCGACGTGAGATCGGCAATGGCGAGATTGCCGTTGAGGTCGGTCCAGGCGAGCGTCGGCTTCGTGTACGGAGAGCCGCTGATCTTCGTCACGGTGATGCCGAAGCCGCCGCTGGTGGCGTCGTAGCCGAAGCTGGCCGGCGTCAGGCGGAACAGCCCCTCCGAGGTCGCGGCCAGCAGCTTGCCGTTGGCGAACGTGAAGTCGGTGACGGCGCGCGGCACGTCGCGCTTGCCGCCGTTCTCGCCGCTCTGGTCCTGCTCCAGGTCGTACCAGAAGACGCCCTCGCCGATGTAGTCGGCGCCGGAAACGTACTTGCCCTTGTCGGCCTTCTCGGTCTTGGTGAAGGTGCCGACGAGGGCCTTGGTGATGTCGTCGCCGTCGTTGGGCACGGCGCCGTTCGGCGCGACGTAGGTCGAGTCGCGCATGTTGCCGGTGTCGACGCGGATCAGGCCGTGCGTCAGCGAGGCGCCGTGCGCGGAGTACGGGTCGTTCGCCTGGAAGCGGCGCGAGCCGCCGACGTAGACGACGTTGCGGTCGGCGAGGTCGACTTCCAGGGCGCCCGTGTCGCTCGCCTCCACGCCGAGGAGGTTGATGTCGTGCGGGTGTTCCGTGGGCGGGGTGGTGGGGTGGAACAGCAGTTCGCGCAGCATCACCTTCGTGAAGTTCAGGCCGTTGTCCTTGCTGCGGTACAAGCCCGAGGGGAGCTTCGACGCGCTGCCGCCGTCCGGGGCGCCCGGGGGGTTGGTGTCGGCCTCGCCGGTGCCGTCGTTGAAGAAGCCGGGCACGGCCGGCGGAGGCGGGTTGCCGATGAGGATGTAAACATAGCTCTCGTCGCCGGGGTGACCGGAGCCGAGCGCAACCGTGACGCGGCCGACGCCGACGCCGGTGGGCAGCGTGTTGTTGGGCACGAGCGGGTCGTCGCCGCCGGCGATCTGGTTCCAGACGAGCGAGCCGTTGGCGGTCCCCTGCGACGTCTTCCACAGGCCCGTGGCGGTGCTGGCCGTGGCCTGGCCGATGTTGCCGAGCCCGACGTAGACGTTGTTGGCGTTGAACGGGTCCGATGACGAGGTCGGTCACCGAGGGGAGCTTGAAACCCGCGCCGAGCGGCCCGGCGGGCGTGCCGGGAAGGTTCGGGTCGAGGAACATGAACTCCGGCTTGAGGACGTTCACCCACGTTTGCCCGCCGTCCTGGGTGCGGTAGACACCCGGCCCTTCGCTGCCGCCGGAGGAGACGGCGGCGTAAGCGCGGTCCGGGTTCTGCGGGTCAACCGCCACGCGCGTGATGCGGGCGCCGCCGAGGACGGTGCGGCTGTTGCCGACCAGCGCCCAGGTCCGGCCGCCGTCGACCGACTTGAGGACGCCGACGCCGGGGCGCGAGTCGAAGGCGTTGTCGCCGACGCCCAGGCCGGCGTACAGGACGTTCGGGTTGCTGCGCGAGATCCCGAGCCCGCCGATGTTGATCGGGATGGGGTTGCCCGCCGGGTCGTTCTGGAGGTCCATCAGCGGCGTCCAGTTGGTGCCGCCGTCGGTCGTCTTCCAAACGCCGCCGTTCACCGAGCCGACGAAGAGCGTGTTGCCGGTGGCGTCGCTCGGGTCGGCGACGACCGCGGTAACCCGGCCCGACGCCTTCTGGTAGTCCGCGCCCTGCACGGCGATGGCCGCCGGGCCGACCGCCAGCCAGTCCGTCCGCGACAGCGGTAGGGCGGCCGTCGAGAGGACTTCACGACGTTCGAGAGCTTCCACGGACAGGTTAGAGGCACGCGCGCCGCGCGGCTTCTTCCGCCCGCCGGGGGTGCGACGCAAGCTCGACGCGAAGGAGCGGAAAGAAAACGAGAAGCGCATAGAGCGGACTCTCCTCAATCGGGGCGGTAAGTGCGTGAAGTCAAGGACGCGCCACGTCGGTGGCGCGCGAGGAGGACGGCGACGGCCGCCGAGCCGTCCTCGAACCCCCGCCGCGGTGCGGGGTTATCGTTTCGCTGTGGGAAGTTGCCTCATCCCAAAAAGGGGTTCCGTTGAGGTCGGGTGTCCGCGTGCGGACCCCACTCTAGAGACGGTTTAACAGTTCAAGAGGTTTTCATGCTTGGCGATGTTCCGGTTCGCCAGCACACTGAATAGTACGGGCGGAAGGTGCGGCCGGACAAGGGGTTATTTTCATATCCGCGAAAGAGATGTGGCCGGGCTCGAGCTTCGGAATCCGCCCGCAAGCTCCCCGTTCCTCCTTGACGAGAGGCGGTGCCTCTCGACCTTGCCTTGACCGGCCGTCCGAGGTCGCCGATACTGAGCAGAGCCGTCAAGACAGTCCCGGGACATGAATCGACTTATCCGCCGCCACCCCATCGCCGCCCTGTTCCTGCTCGCCGTCCTGTCGAACCTCGCCGGCAGCGTCTTCAGCGTCCTGTATAACCACGGGCTCATCGTCGGCCACTACCTCGACGACGCCCAGCGCGCCGCCTTCTGGCAGACCGTGGGGGTCTACAACGGCGTCGCCTACCCCGCGTGTCTCTTTCTGATGCTGCGGCTCTTGCTGCCGCTGGCGCGCTGCCTGCGCCGGCTGCGCAACGGCGAGGCGGTGCCGGCGGGGACGCTCGTCCGCTGCCAGCGCCTGCTCGTCAATTTGCCCTTCTACCAGATGTGCATCAACTTCACCGGCTGGCTGCCGGGCGCCGCCGTCTTCCCGGTCGGCGTCGGCCTCCTCGCCGGCTGGGACGGCGTCGGCGCCCTCGTCGGGCCGTTCGCCGTCTCCTTCGCCGTGTCCGCCTTTCTGACGACGGCGCAGACCTATTTTCTCGTCGAAGCGTTCCTGTTCCGTTACGTCTACCCCGACTTCTTCCGCGACGACCGCCCCGCCGAGATCAGCGGCCGCGGCGTGCTGCGCATCACCTTCCGCCAGCGGATGACGCTCTACTGGGTCGCCGTCGCCCTTGTGCCGCTCGTCGCCCTGCTCGCCGTCGTCCTGGAGTTCCCTTCGGGGCAGGACCAGGGCGGGCGGCTGGCGGACCTGCGCCGCCTGGCGCTGGGCGTGACGGCGGTCAGCGTGGTGTCGAGCGCCGTCATCGGCGCCGTCGTCGGCCGCACGCTGCTGACGTGGCTGCGCGACCACACCGAGGCGACGGAGCGAATCGCCCACGGCGACTACGACCACCGCATCGCCGAGAAGCGCCCCGGCGAGTTCGGCCGGCTCAGCGACCGCGTCAACGACATGGCGGCGGCGCTGGGCCGGGGGCGGCGCATGCGCGAGACGTTCGGGCAAATGGTCGGGCCGGAAGTGCGCGACGAGATCCTCGAGCGCTGGCCGGACGGCCTCGGCGGCGAGGTCGAGGACGTGACGATCGTTTTCGTCGACCTGCGCGGCTTCACCCGGCGCAGCGCCCGCGAGACGCCGCAGCGCGTCTTCGAGTTGCTGCACGACTTCTTCACGCTCTGCTTCGCCGCCGTCCACGCGCAGCGCGGCCTCGTCAACAAGTTCCTCGGCGACGGGCTGATGGCGATCTTCGGCGCCCCGAGCGCGTGCCCCGACCACGCCGACCGGGCCGTCGCGGCGGCGCTCGACCTGGTGCGGCGGCTGAACGTCTACAACGGCGAGCTGGCACAGGAGGGACAGCCGCCGCTGGCCGTCGGCGTCGGCGTCCACAGCGGGCCGGCGCTGGTCGGCTGCGTCGGCGGCACGCTGCCGGCGACGAACCAGCAGCGCGTCCGCAAGGAGTTCACCGCATTGGGGGCGACGGTCAACCTGGCGCAGCGGCTGGAACAGCTCACCAAGACGTGCGGCGGGCCGATCCTCCTCAGCGAGTCGACGCGGCTGCGGTTGATGCGCGAGGTGCCGGCGACGTGCCTCGGGCCGCAGGCGATACAGGGGTGTGAGGGAGGTGTGGTCGTGTATCGGCTGGGGTGCGTGGGATGACTCCTCGGCCCGCCGCTTCGCGGCTTCGCACTCGCGCCGCCCCGGTAACGCGAGCGCGAAGCCGCAAGCGGCGGGGATAAATCCGCTGTCAACCCGTCTTGCCCTTCTTCCTGAGCGTGGGCTTCTTTTTCGCCGCCGCACTGCCGCGCCGGACGCGCCCGAACAAGTCTTTCAGCGCGAGGTGAAATCCCGGCACGACGTCGCCGCCGTCGAGTATTTGCCCTTCCTCAAGTCGGACGCACTGGTCGGGAGCGGTGTAGACGTCGATGATCCGCCGCCGCGGGTCGACCAGCCATACGAGGCGCGTGCCGGCGAAGAAGTACTCCCGGAGTTTCCGCTCCATCTCGCGGGCCGTGTTGCCTTCGCTCAGGACCTCGACGGCGAGGTCGGGCGCCAGGTCCGGAATCGGCTCCTCGGGCAGGGCCTCTCCCGGAAGGCGCTCCCAGGCGAAATAGGCGACGTCGGGGATGCGGACGAGGCCGGCGCCGAGACGAACCGTGCCGTCGGGCGCCGTCACAATGCCCAGGTCGTGGTCCTCGACATAGGTGCCCAGGAAGCGGATGAGCCGACCGGCCCAGTACGATTCGCTATACCCCATCGGCTTCTCCACGAGAACGCCGTCCACCAATTCGTACAGGCGGTCCTCGCGACTTTGAAGGTCGAGGACATCCTGTTCGGTCGCCCTACCGGGAACGGGGTGGAGGCGGACGCGCTCGGCGGGAATGCCGCCGAGATGCGCGAGCAGGTCGGCGAAGCTCCAACCTCCAGGGAATCGTGTCGCGGCCAGAACCATCGCGGTCCTCCTCGGTCCGTCTCGGCCGGCCATTCTGGCTCATCTCACGGAATCGCTCAAGGCGAACCCGGCGGGCCGGCGCTTCGCCTCGTCCCCTCTTGTGGTAAAATGACGTGCGGAAATCTCACGGACACGGGGTTGTGATTCTCGCGGAGGAAGAAGCATGGCGAATCGCCTTATCCCGCCCCCCGGCATGGATCCTCCGTCACCGGAACACCTGACGCCGGATCAGCGCGTCGCGCTCTGGGTGGACTTGGTGGACGCTTCCGAGGCTCTGCTTCTGGCCGGCTTGCGGCGCGAGGTCGGTCCGGACGGCGACGTGCGCGCCGCCTACCGCCGGTGGAACGCGGAGCGCCTGGAGGAACACGACCGCGCCGTCCGCCGCGCGGCGGAGAACCTGTACAGGCGCGGAGTACGTCATGGCCGGTAAGATCGTTCTGACCGCCTTGAGTCACGTTTGGCAAACGCTCGAATCGGTCCCGTGTCAACTCGCCCTCACGGGGGGGCTGGCGCTCTCGCTCTGGAAGCACGTCAGGAGTACGAGGGACGTCGATCTCCTCGTGGACCTCGGGCCGTTGGAGATCGGGAAACTTCTGGAGTCGCTTCGCGCTGCCGGGGTGAGGACGAAACATATCCCGCCGGTGATCGATCTCGGGTCGGTCCGCGTCGTTCAATTCTTGTACGAGCCGCGCGACGCCTTCATGGACGTCCAGGTTGATTTGCTGCTTGCCGAGTCCGAATTTCACCGGAGCGCCCTGGCCCGGCGCGTGCCGTCGCGCCTCGCCGACCTGGACATCGACCTCTTCACGTTGAGCTGCGAGGACATCCTCGTCCTGAAACTGACCGCCGGCCGGATCATTGACCGAGCCGACGCGGCGGCCCTTCTCCGACTCAACCGCTCCACTCTGGACATGGCCTACCTGACGGACTGGGTGAGCCGACTGAGTCTCGCCGACGAGTGGGCCGAAATAGGGCAAGAAGCGTTTCCCGGAGAGGCGCCGGGATAGCTTTGCTCAGACCCGCACCTTCTGCCAGCGCCCGCCCGCGAAGCGCGCCAGGAAAAACGTCCCGCGCACCAGCAGATCGGCGAACATCGCCAGCCAGGCCCCAAACAGGCCGAAGTGATGCACCCCGAGCGGCCCGAGGTCGACCGCCTCGCCGGTCAGCCAGTACGCCAACGGGATGCGGACGCCGAAGAAGCCGACCCAGGTGAACAGCACCGGCACGCGCGTGTCGCCGGCGCCGCGCAGCGCGTAAGTGAAGATGATCCAGCTCGCGGCGGCCGGCATCGCGAAGGCGACCAGCCGCAGCGCCGGCACGCCGGCCTCGATCACCGGCCGCTGGCCGGGGTGCGGGCAGAAGACGGCGAACATTTGCGGCGCCAGCGTGAAGAAGACGACCCCCATCAGGCACATCATCGCGCAGCCGAGGCCGAAGGCGGTCCAGCCGGCGCGGGCGGCGCGGCGCGGCTGGATCGCCCCGAGGTTTTGCCCCACCAGCGCCATCGCCGCCGTGCCGAAGGCGCCGCCCGACAGGTAGCCGAGCCCCTCCCAGTCGAGGGCGATGCCGTGGGCGCTCGCCGCCACGTCGCCGAGGCGGTTGACGATGCTCAGGAACCAGAGCTGCCCCAGCACGATCGACATCTGATCGACCGCCGCCGGCACGCTGACGCGCAGCAGCCGGTACAGCAAGGCGAGGTCCGGCTTCAGCGAACGCCGTTCGAGGCGCAGCCCGGCGCGGCCGCGCGCCAGGACGACGACGACGGCGGCGGCGCCGACCGTGTGACTGAGGGCGGTGCCGAGCGTGATGCCGGGGAAGCCGAGCGCCGGTAGCGGGCCGGCGCCGAGGAAGAAGCCCCAGGCGAGCGGCAGGTTCAGCACCGCGACGCCGCCGCGGACGAACATCCCCATGCGCGTGTCGCCGGCGCCAACGAGGCAGGCGATGGCGGCCGCCTCGACCACCTGGAACGGGAGCAGCAGGAACAGCGGGCGCAGGTACGCCGCGGCGAAGTCGGCGGCGTCGCCCTGCAGGCCGAGGAGGCGCACCAACCCGTCGACGCCCGCGAGGCCGGCGGCGGTCCCGAGCAGGCCGACGACGAGGGCGAGCAGGAGCGACTGCGCCGTCGCCCTTCGCGCCGCCGCCCAGTCGCCGCCGCCGACGAGCCGCGCCACCAGCGCCGTGCTGCCGACGGTGACGAGGACGGTGCTGCTGGTGATGAACCAGGCCATGTAGTTGCCGGTCGTCTGCGCGGCCTGGTAGGCGACGTGCTTGGACGGGTCGGGCGGCTCGTTC
Organism: Gemmatales bacterium; assembly: GCA_038229635.1. Lineage (GTDB taxonomy): Bacteria > Planctomycetota > Planctomycetia > Gemmatales > Gemmataceae > DATFNV01. The sequence goes on along the minus strand of JBBROG010000015.1, from coordinate 41,491 downwards.
CAGCCGGCGATGGCGCGGTCGGACAGGCCGACCGTCAGGATGAGCAGCTGCTGCACCAGCACCGGCCAGGCGAGGGCGAGGACGACGCGCCAGGTCGGCGCCGGCCGGGCGGTGAGGGTGAGGGAAGCGGTGACGTTCATGGGGTGAGCCGCGTGCGGCCTACGCTTCCTCCTCGGGGGCCGCGACGGTCCATTCCTCGCCGTCGCCGACGCGGAAGCGGTCGCCGAGGACGAGCTTGCGGCCGGGCTGCGTCACGGCGACGTCGTTGACGGTGACGTCGCCGCTCCGCACGAGGACCTTGGCCTGGCCTCCGGTTTCGGCGAGGCCGGCGACCTTGACCGCCTGGGCCAGGGTGATGTGGCCGCCGCGCAGGGAGAGGGAGGGCATGGCACCTACTCGCTTGCGGCTTTTCGGCGACGGGTTGCCGATTTCGCGGCCGCTCGCGCCCCATTGGTCAACTCTTGGCCTTGCAGTCGCAGGATATCCTCAAGGATGGCGACGGGATGACGGCCCTCGATCTCGCTGAGGGTCGTGAGGAGTTCCGTCGTCCGCTGACGAAAACTTCCGTCTCCATCGTCGCCGTGGGCCGGTATCAATTGGTAGAGGGTATAGCGGCCCTTCTTCTTCTCGAAGCGCAGCATATGCGGGTTGGGGTTAGGTACGAGTCGCCACCCTTGGGCCTCGAAGTAGGCCGGCAGGTCGGCGGGGCGGACCTCCTTGATTCGAGGATCGACCCAGCGCCACGGGTTCATCGTTCACCTCCCGTCTTGATCCGCCGCACCAGCCCCAAGAGGGCCGCCGCGGAGAAGAGGTTCGCTCTCGGAATCACTACGCGGACCGACTTGCGGTTCTTCGACGCCTGACTTCCTTCGAGCGATATCCAGTAGGCGCAGCGGCGGAGGGTCAACTCGTTCTCGGTCTGGTGCGTCCAGTCGGCCTCGTCCGGCGGGAGGAGCAAGACAACCAGGATCCGCGGAATGAGTGGAGCCGGCCGGCGCAGGAAGTCATATGTTCGGACGTCGAGTTCGTAAACGACGGACTCCAGTCCCAGGGCGGCGCGCGTCGTACTCCTCAGTTGGACGTCGACTTTGACGCCCGATTCGGAACGGCGGTCCGCCAGCATGTCGATCTCAATTAGGGTGACGTCAACGCCGTAGTCGGGGCTCGGCGTACTCCAACTCATGCCGCAGCACGAGGCGACGGCATGCACGTAGGCGCGGCACAGGCCCTCCTGCCTGTGATTGCGGGTCAACACCCTTCCGCCCTCCCGCCCCTCGGGTCTTTTCCGCGCCCGTCGCTATAATACCAATAAGACGCAAGGCCGTCTCAAAACCGCCGGATGTGGGTTGGCCTCCGCCACACAAAAAACAAGGACCACGACCATGCTCGACATTCTCGACGAAATCCGCTCCCTCAAGGCCCGCGAGAACGCGGTCATCCTCGCCCACTACTACCAGGAGAGTGAGATCCAGGCCCTCGCCGACGTCACCGGCGACAGCCTCAAGCTCGCCCGCGCCGCCACCCAGGTCGACAACCCGACCATCGTCTTCTGCGGCGTCCACTTCATGGCCGAAACCGCGAAGATCCTCAACCCCGAGAAGCGCGTCCTGCTGCCCGACGTGCTGGCCGGCTGCTCGCTCGCCGACAGCTGCCCGGCCCCGAAGCTCGACCGCTACCAGCAGATGCTCCGCGAGAACGGCCGCCGCTTCCAGACCGTCACCTACATCAACAGCACCGCCGCCACCAAGGCGCTGTCCGACTGGGTCGTCACCTCCGGCAACGCCGAGGAGGTCATCCGCCGCGTGCCGCCGGATCAAGAGATCCTCTTCGTCCCCGACCGCCACCTCGGCCAGTACCTCGAGGAGGTGACGGGCCGGCGCATGATCCTCTGGAACGGCTCGTGCATGGTCCACGAGATCTTCAGCGTCGGCGACCTGTTGACGATGAAGAAGAAGCTGCCGCACGCCGTCACCGTCGCCCATCCCGAATGTCCGGCGAACGTCCGCGAGCACAGCGACTTCGTCGGCGGCACCGAGGCGATGCTGCGCTACCTGGGCACCTTCGCGGAGCCGACCGACTTCCTCGTCGCCACCGAGCCGAATATGATGTGGCAGATGCAGACCAAGTACCCGCGCCACCGCTTCCACCCGGTGCCGGGCATCACCTGCGCCTGCAACAAGTGCCCGCACATGGCCCGCAACACGCTGGAGAAGCTGCGCGACTGCCTCGCCGACGGCGCCCCGGAGATCACCTGGCGGCCCGAGTTCGACCGCGCCCGTGAGGTGCTGCAACGCAGCCTGCTCGAGCCGGCGCCGGCGCCCGTGAAGGTCGGCGCCGGGGACGGCGATTGACCGAGACTTCGGCTTGCCGTTTCGCGCCCGCCGGATGGCGCGGGCGCGAAACGGCAAGCCGGGATCAACCTCACAGGATGTGTCTCATGACCCTTCTTCCGAGTCGCTTCCTCGTCCGCGTCGCCTACCCCTGCCGCTACGTCAAGGGCCTCCCCGCCGAGGACGAGGACTTCCTCCTCGACCTGCCTGAGTCCTGTCGGATCGACAACTTCGCCGCGATGGAAGCGCGGCGCAACTATGCCGACGTGCGCCTGGCGTGGAACGAGGCGGGGATCGGCTTGCAGGTGGAGGTGCGCGGCAAGGCGAACGTGCCGCTAGGCGACGTGGCACGGCCGGCGGCGTCGGACGGCGTCACACTGTGGCTCGACACGCGCGACGCCCGCGCCGCTCACCGCGCCAGCCGCCATTGCCACATGTTCTACTTCCTGCCCGCCGGCGGCGGCTCCGAGCGCGACGAGCCGGTCATGGTGCAGGCGAAGATCAACCGTGCCTTGCAGGACGCCCCGCTCAGCCCGGCGAGCGCGATTCCGTTCCGCTGCGAGCGCGTGCGCGGCGGCTACCGCGTCGAAGCGTTTCTGCCGGCGGCAGCGCTCAACGGCTACGACCCCGAGCAGAACCCGCGCCTCGGCTTCACCTACGCCGTGCGCGACCTCGAACTCGGCGAGCAGGTGCTGAGCGCCGGCGCCGACTTCCCCTATGCCGAAGACCCGAGCCTGTGGAGCGTACTGGAACTGACGCGGTGAGCCCCGGCGCTACTCTTCCGAAGAGGAAGGCTTACAATGCCTTCGCGCCCGCGATGGGAGAAAAGATCATGAACCGCCGCGAGTTCCTCGCCGCCTCCGCCGCCGGGTTGTCCGCCGTCGCCTTGGCCCGCGCCGACGAAGGCCCCGGCTACGCCAGCCCCGCCGAGGCGGCGAAGGCGCCGCCCGAGAAGCTCCTCTTCGTCGCCTGCACCTACGCCGGCACCGGCGTCGACAAGCCCGACTACCTGGCCGTCGTGGACGCCGACCCGGCCTCCACGACCCACGCCCGGGTGGTCCACCGCCTGCGCATGCCGAACGCCGGCGACGAATTGCACCATTTCGGCTGGAATATTTGCTCTTCCTGCCACGGCCGCCCCGGCGACCGCCGCTACCTCATCGTGCCGGGCCTGGTGTCGGGCCGCATCCATATCGTGGACGCCAAGGATCCGCGGAGTCTCAAGATCGCGAAGGTGATCGAGCCGGCGGAGGTGGCGAAGAAAACCGGCCTGTCCGCCCCCCACACCGTCCACTGCCTGCCGGACGGGACGGTCATGCTGTCGATGCTCGGCGACGCCGCGGGCAACGGGCCGGGCGGCTTCCTCCTCCTCGACGCCAACTTCGACCTGCTCGGCCGCTGGGAGAAGGACGCGGCCGGGATGAAGTACAACTACGACTTCTGGTATCAGCCGCGGCAGAACGTCATGGTGTCGAGCGAGTGGGCCGCCCCGAAGACGTTCGGCGGCGGCTTCAAGCCGGACGACGTGAAGGCCGGGCGCTACGGCCGACGGCTGCACGTCTGGGACTGGAAGGCGCGCGCCCTGCGCCAGACGATCGACCTCGGCGACGACGGCCTGATTCCTTTGGAGGTCCGCTTTGCCCACGACCCGACCAAGGAGTTCGGGTTCGTCGGCGCGGCGCTGAGCAGCACCGTCTGGACGTTCCGCAAGGCGGGCGAGACGTGGAAAGCGGACAAGGTCGTCGCCGTGCCCCCGGTCGAGGTCGGCGGCAAGCCGGTCCCCGGCCTGATCTCGGACCTCGTCCTGTCGATGGACGACCGCTTCCTCTACTTCGCCAACTGGCTGCAAGGCGACGTCCGCCAGTACGACGTGACCGACCCGCTCAAACCGAAACTCGCGGGACAATTGTTCCTCGGCGGGCTGACCGGCAAGGCGCGCGCCCTCGGCGGCCGCAAGCTCGCCGGCGGGCCGCAGATGCTCCAGCTGAGTCTGGACGGCAAGCGGCTGTACGTCACCAACTCCCTGTTCAGCGCCTGGGACAACCAGTTCTACCCCGACATCGCCAAACAAGGGTCGTGGCTGGTCCGCCTCGACTGCGACACGGCGCGCGGCGGGCTGGCGCTGGACGAGAAGTTCGTCGTCGAGTTCGGCAAGGAGCCGGACGGCCCGGCGCGCGCCCACGAGGTCCGCTACCCCGGCGGCGACTGCACGTCCGACATCTTCAGCTGAGGCGGCACGAAATTCTTTGCCGCCACGCCACGACGTCGGTTAGAGTGTCAGGCGTTCCCTTCCCCTCTCGTCAGTCGCCCAATCGGAGGAACGCATGGACCGTCGCAACCTGCTGGGCGCCCTGGGCACCCTGGGCGCGGGCCTCGCCGCCGGCGCCGCCCCGGCCGCGGACGACCACGGCGCCGCCAAGGCCGACCCCAAGGGGCTCATGGCCCCGTTGCAAAACCTGCACGCCCACTTCTGCGGCATTCACGTCGCCAAGACCGACCCGACGTTTCAGATCGTCGCCCAGCACTACTGCGCGCCGCTCGGCGACGAGATGCACCAGTGCCTGCTCTTCGACTCGTGCGACAAGGGGGCGCGGCTGCTGGGCGTCGAGTACATCGTCAGCGACCGGCTTTATCGCAAGCTGCCGGCCGGCGAGAAGAAGTACTGGCACCCGCACACCTACGAAGTCCTCGCCGGCGGGCTGGTGGCGCCGGGGATGACGTCCGCGGACGAGCTGAAGTTCATGCGGGCGATCCTCAACACCTGGGGCAAGACCTGGCACACCTGGCCCGACCCGAACAACCCGCTGCCCGTCGGCGAGCCGCTGCTGATGTGGGCGCTCACGGCCGACGGGCAGGAAGACAAGGACGTGATCGCCGCTCGCGACAAGCTGTTCGACATGTCGACGGCGCAGGTCCGCGAGAAACGTCGGGAGGCGTTCGGGCTGGAGGTGCCGAAGGTGTCGCCGCCGAAGTCGGCGGACCAGGTCGGGCGGCGCTGGACCGACGAGGGCGAGGACCGGCCGACGCGGCGCAAGTGACCGCCGGCACGGCGAAACCCGCCGCTAGCGGTTCTCCCGGTCGCGGATCCTCCGGCCGACCCAGTTGACGCCGCGCTCGCCGCCGAACAGGCCCGCCAGGAAGCCGACGGCCGCGAGCCCGGCGACGAAGACCCAGCCGTCGAGCAGTCCGACGAGAGGGCGCCAGTGGCTCAAAATGAGGAGGCCCAGGCCGAGGCCCAGGAAGGCGCCGCCGCCGCCGTAGACGACCGCCTCCACCAGCCAGTCGGCCGCCTTCTTGACGCGACAATTGCCGTCGTTCCGCTTCGGCACGCGCAGCAGGTTCTTGCAGGCGCAGTCGAAGCGCTCGCCGATGCGGCGCTCGGGCACGACGTAACGCTTGGAGCAGTACCAGCAGCGGAAATCGATCATCGGACGTCAACTCCGACGGGGCCGGGGGGTGTCACGACCACCGCCTCAGCCGTGACACCCCCGACACCGGGCGTCACGGCTGCCGTTTGCGGTCGCCGAGCAGGGCACGCAACAGATCCCCTGAGCCGCCGCGCGAGCCGCGTACGAGTGCCGCCAGCGGCCGCGCCCCGAGCGGACCCTGGCCGAACGGGCCGGACGACGGATGCACCGTCGCCAGGTGCGTCAGGAATGTCGTGTAGTTCGTCGAGCCGCTCAGCGGGTGGACCTCGATGCGGTCCGACCCGGTGTTGAAGCGCGGGACGAAGTACACGTCGAGCACGCCGTTGCGGTCGAAGTCGGCCAGGCCGAAGTCGGCCGAGCTCCCACTCGGCCCCAGCGGCGTGGCGATGTGCAGCAGGAACGTCTGGAAGCTCGACGCCCCGCTCAGGATATGGACCTCCGTCAGGCCCGAGCCGGTGCCGAACTTCTTGACATAATAGAGGTCGCGGACGCCGTCGTTATTGAAATCGCCGAGGCGCAAGTACGCTTCGGCGCCCGTCTCCCCCAGGCCCGTGGCGAGGTGCGTCAGGAAGCTCTGGAAGCCCGTGGCCCCGTCGAGGACGTGGATCTCGGTGCGGTTGCTCCCCGTGCCGCTCTTCTTGAAGCCGACCACGTCCAGGGTGCCGTCGCGGTTGTAATCGACGACCTGGAAGGCCCACGTCGCGTCGGTCTCGGCCAGGACCGTCGCGGTGTGCACCAGGAACGTCTGGAAGTTGGCCGCCCCGCTGAGGATGTGGACCTCCGTGCTGTTGCTGCCGGTAGACGTCTTCTTGATGGCCCAGATGTCCGGCCGGCCGTCGTGGTTGAAGTCGCCGACCTCGAAGGCGAACGTGTTCAGGTCGGTCGGCCCCAGGGCGATCGGCGTGCTGAGCAGCGTGTTGGTGAAGTTGGCGGCGCCGTCCAGGACGCGCACCTCCACGTTGCCCGACGCGGTGCCCGACAGCAGGAAGACCCACAGGTCGGGGACGCCGTCGCCGTTGTAGTCGGCGACCGTGGTGAACGGCACGCTCGAGCGGGTGCTGAACAGCGCGTCCTGCGGGACCACCTGCTTCGGCGTCGACGGGCTGCTCCACGACAGCTTCGCCGTGGCGCCGCCGGTGCCCTCGAAGTAGTCCAGCCAGATGTCGTACTTCCTGCCGGCGACGAGCGCGATCGTGCCGCTGTTCTCCGTCGCCGGGTGGGCGGTGAAGTTGTTGATGAGCCGCTTGCCGTCGACGAACAGGCGGACGCCGTCGTCGCTCGTGGTGTAGAACGTGTACGTCTCGGAGAACTGCGCCTGGACCTGTCCGCTCCAGCGCACGCCGAAGTTGTTCTTGCCGAAGCCGGGGTACGGGGCGGCCTGGCCGGTCGACCAGTCGAAGTTCACCGTCGCGTCGGTGCGCGTCACCGCCGGGCCGCTGTAGGCGGTGTTGGGGTAGTAGGCCGCCAACAGGCCGTCGCCCTTGCCGAGCGCGCCCAGCGCGACCGCGATCGCCGAATCGCTCAGGACGTTGTTGGCCTCGCTCGTCTCGGTCAGGTTGTCGTAGGGGTCGAGGAGAGAAATCAGGGTGTACGTCCCCGGGCGGCCGACGCGCAAAGGCGGGCTGGTGCGCGTGTGCAGACCCGGCGTCTTGTCGGCCGGCGCGGTGACGACCTCGCTGCCGAGGAACAGGTTGTCCGTCGGGTCGGCGCTGCCGAAGACGCCGGTCTTGGAGGCGAAGAAGGCGACCGTGAAGTCGTCCGGCACCGCCCCCGCCGCGACGTTGTAGGTGTACGTCAGCGTGAACGTCGTGTCGGTGTCCGTGGACGATGTGGACGGCACCGACGAGCCGCCGGCCCAGTTGAGGTCGGTCGTCTTGTTGAAGATCTCCCACAGGCCGCGGCCGTTGGTGCCGGCGCCGAGGATGTGCTGGCCGGTCGTCACCAGATCGAGGTCGTTCACCTGGACGTTCGGCAGGCCCGTCGCCAGCGGCGTCCAACTGGCGCCGAGGTTGGTCGACGTGTAAACGCCGGCGTCGGTGCCGACGTAGAGAACGTCGTCGGCGCTGCCGGCGCCGTTGGGGTCGAGGGCCAGCGACCAGGACGGCAGGTCGGGGAAGCCGGCGGCGATGGGGCCGATGGGCGCCCAGGAGGCGCCGCCGTTGACGGTGCGCCAGACGTGGCCGCCGAGCGTCACGTCGTTGAAGTTCGCCGCGACGGCGTAGGCGGTCATGCCGGTCGCGTCCTGCGGGTCGACGAGGAGGTCGTGGTACTTCAGCGCCGGGGAGAAGAACCCCGTCGGAAAGGTGGCGGTCCAACTCAGGCCGCGGTTGGTGGTGACGAACACCTGCCCGCCGGCGGCGGCGTAGACGACGTTCACGTTGCCGGGCGTCACGGCGACGGCGTCGACGTTGGCGCTGCCGGACCAGCCGACCGAACCGGGTCCGCCGATGAGGCCCCACGAGTCGCCGCGGTTGACCGTCTCGTAGACGTGGTTGGTGCCGAGGACGAGGCGCGTCGTCAGCGACGGGTCGAGGACGTAGGGCGGGTAGAAGTTGGCCGTGTCGCCGAGGGTGTTGATGCCGGACGTCTTCGACGCCCATGAGGCGCCGCCGTTGTCGGAGCGCTCGAGGAAGCCGGCGGCGGAACTGGGCGGTTGCGGGTAGAAGAAGGTGTGGTAGACGGTCGGGCCGGCGCTGCCGGGCTCGACGCGGACGAAGCCGCCGTCGCCGCCCTGGCGCAGGTTCCACGAGCGCGAGTCGTCGAAGCGCTCGGTGCCGTTGTCCTGGCTGCCGCCGAAGGCGATGTCAAAACTGTTGGGGTGCAGGGCGACGCCGGTGAACTGGATCGTGCCGAGGGTGGCGTTGAGGTCGCCCCAGCGCAGGTTGGCCAGGGTGGCGTTGTCGAGGCGCCAGACGCCGCCGTCGTTGCCGTCGAGCAGGCGCCCGGTCTGGTCGAAGACGAGGGCGTGGTGGTCGGCGTGCGGCGCGCGGCCGTCGACGCCGGTGCTGATGTCGGTCCAGGTGTTGCCGCCGTTGGCGCTGCGGATGACCTGCGTCTGGCCCGAGGCGTAGACGAGGAGCGGGTTCGACGGGTCGACGGCGAGGGCGGTGTTGTAGTCGCCGAAGTCGCCGACGTAGTTCGGCGTGCCGGGCAGCAGCGCCCAGCCGCCGCCGCTTGTGGTGCTGGTGACCATCTCGCGCAGGCGGCCGATGACGAAGCCCGAGGCGCCCGACTCCATGACGGCGGCGTAGAGCCGCGTCGGGTCGGTCCGGGCGATGGCGAGGGTGATGCGGCCGACGCGCGGGTCGGCGGCGCCGTCGGGGGCGTTGCCGAGCTTGTTCCAGTTGAGGCCGCCGTCGACGGTCTTGAAGATGCCGTTGACGGTGCTGCCGCCCGGCTCGCCGACCGCCGCGTAGAGGATGAGCGGGTTGGTCGGGTCGGGGATGAGGTCGGAGAAGGCGGTCGTCGTGGAGCCGGTGATGCCGGTGCCGCCGCCGGGCTTGGCCGGGTCGGTGGTGTTGAGCCAGGTGGTTCCGCCGTCGGTCGACTTCCAGACGCCGGTGTTGCCCGACAGGCCGTTGGTCGCCTCGTTGCCGACGGCCGCGTACACGGTGTTGGCGTCGGCCGCGTCGACGACGATCCGCGAGAAGGTACGGCGGAAGAAGGCGTTCGACGGGCCGGGGAGGAGCGTCCAGTTGGCGCCGCCGTCGCTCGACTTGAGAACGCCTTGGCCGTAATAGATGTTGTCGCGGGTGAGGGCGAGCTTGCTCGGGCCGAGGTTGGCCTCGCCGGTGCCGGCGTAGATCACGGCCGGGTTGCTCGGGGCCAGGGCGAGGGCTCCCACGAAGAGAGTGGCTTGCGTGTCGGTGAGCGGCGCCCAGTTGACGCCGGCGTCGGTCGTCTTCCAGACGCCGCCGCTGGCCGTGGCGGCGTAGTAAGTGTTCGCGAAGGCCGGGCGCGGGTCGGCGGCGAGGCCGGTGACGCGGCCGCTCCACGGGTTGTTGCCCGAGGTCTGCACCGGCGCCGGACCCATGAAGGTCCAGGCCGACGGGTTGAGGGGGATCGAGCTGGACGGGACCGTGCGGTCTTCGAGCCGCTCGACGGCGGGGGACAGGGACTCCGACTTGCGCGTCGGAAGGCCGCGCTTCGGGGCACGGCGCCACCAAGGTGCGAACATGGTGCTACTCCTTCAATCGGGATGGGAAAGGATCGGAAGGAGCAGTGTCCCCCGCCCGTGAGAAGAATGCAAGCAGAATGTGCGCGCGAAGGGGCCGCTTGCGGCTTAGCAAAGAGTGCGAAGCCGCAAGCGGGGGAGTGGGTGTGGGAATTGGCACCGGCCTGGGGCCATTCCTACAATGACAGAGAGGAGACGCGGAACACTAGCAGTCGTGGAACGGAGAAGCGCCATGCCGCCGGACGTGGGTCTTGATGGGGTCGAGGGGAACGGGGCCGTCGACATCGACGTCGGCGAAACGCGCGAGTGGCTCGACTCGCTGGAGTCGGTGTTGGAACACACCGGCCCGGAGCGGGCGCGTTTCCTGCTGACCGAACTGAAGACCAAGGCGGTGCGCAGCGGCGTCACCATCCCGTTCACGGCCAACACGCCGTACATCAACTCCATCCCGGCCGCGAAGCAGCCGCCGTTCCCCGGCAACCGCGAGACGGAGCGGCGCCTCAAGAGCCTCGTCCGCTGGAACGCGATGGCGATGGTCGTCCACGGCAACAAGCGCGAGGACGGCATCGGCGGCCACATCTCGACCTTCGCCTCGTCGGCGACGCTGTACGAGATTGGCTTCAACCACTTCTTCAAGGGGCCGGAGGCGCCCGGCGGCGGCGACCTCGTTTACTTCCAGGGACACGCGGTCCCCGGCATCTACGCCCGCGCCTTCCTCGAAGGCCGCCTCAGCGTGCGCCAGCTCGAGAACTTCCGCCGCGAGTTGCAGCCGGGCGGCGGCCTGTCCTCGTACCCGCACCCGTGGCTGATGCCGAGCTTCTGGCAGTTCCCGACGGTGTCGATGGGCCTTGGCCCGATCATGGCGATTTACCAGGCGAGATACAACCGCTACCTGCTGCACCGCGGGCTGAAGGACACGTCGAACCAACACGTCTGGGCCTACCTCGGCGACGGCGAGTGCGACGAGCCGGAGACGCTGGGCGCCCTGACGCTGGCTTCGCGCGAGGGGCTCGACAACCTGACGTTCGTCATCAACTGCAACTTGCAGCGCCTCGACGGCCCCGTGCGCGGCAACGGCAAGATCATCCAGGAGCTGGAGGCCGCCTTCCGCGGCGCCGGTTGGAACGTCCTCAAGGTCATCTGGGGCGGCGACTGGGACCCGCTCCTCGCCAGGGACAGGACCGGCCTGCTCGTCAAGCGTATGGGCGAGGTCGTCGACGGCGAGTTCCAAAAATACACCGTCGAGGGCGGCGATTACATCCGCAAGCACTTCTTCGGCAAGTACCCGGAGTTGCTCAAGCTCGTGGAAGGCCTGTCGGACGAACAGCTGTGCAAGCTGACGCGCGGCGGCCACGACCCGGAAAAGGTCTACGCCGCCTACAAGGCCGCGACCGAGCACAAGGGGGCGCCGACCTGCATCCTGGCCCACACCGTCAAGGGCTACGGCCTCGGCGAGGCGGGCGAGGGCCGCAACATCACGCACCAGGTGAAGAAGCTCAACGAGGAAGAGTTGCGCGAGTTCCGCTCGCGCTTCAACATCCCGATCTCCGACGAGAACGTCCACGACACGCCGTTCTACAAGCCGCCGGAGGACAGCCGCGAGATCGTCTACCTCCGCGAGCGGCGCGTGGCTCTGGGCGGCTACCTGCCGGCGCGGCGCGTCTGCTACGACCCCGTCGAGGTGCCGAAGCTCGACGCCTTCAAGACCTTCTTCAAGGGCAGTTCCGCCGACGGCGTCTCCAGCACGGCGGCGTTCGTCGGCATCCTGCAAGTGCTGCTCGCCGACAAGAACCTGGGCAAGTACGTCGTGCCGATCATCCCCGACGAGGCGCGCACATTCGGCATGGACCCGCTGTTCAGCAAGGTCGGCATCTACTCGAACGTCGGCCAGCGCTACGAGCCGGTCGACGCCAACACGCTGAAGGCGTACCGCGAGAAAAAGGACGGACAATTGCTGGAGGAGGGCATCACCGAGGCGGGGTCGATGTCGTCGTTCATCGCGGCGGGGACGGCTTACGCGAACCACGGCATCCCGACGATCCCGTTCTTCATCTACTACTCGATGTTCGGCTTCCAGCGCATCGGCGACCTCATTTGGGCGGCGGCCGACCAGCGGGCGCGCGGCTTCCTCCTGGGCGGCACGGCGGGCCGGACGACGCTCAACGGCGAGGGTTTGCAGCACGAGGACGGCCACAGCCACCTTTTGGCCTCGACGGTGCCGACGATGGTCGCCTACGACCCGGCCTACGCCTACGAGTTGGCGGTCATCATCCAGGAGGGCGTCCGCCGCATGTACCAGGCGGGCGACGACGTGATGTACTACATCACGCTGTACAACGAGAAGTACGCGATGCCGCCGATGCCGGAGGGCTCCGCCGAGGGCATCCTCAAGGGGATTTACAAGCTGAAGCCGGCGCCGGCGCCCGCGAAAGTGCGCCTGCTCGGCAGCGGGCCGATCCTGCGCGAGACGCTGCGCGCCCGCGACCTCCTCGCCGAGAAGTACGGCGTGGCGGCGGACGTCTGGAGCGTGACGAGCTACCGCGAGTTGCGCCGCGACGCCGTCGACTGCGAGCGCTGGAACTTGTTGCACCCGGAGGAGAAGCCGAAGGTGCCCTATGTGAAGCAAGTCCTCGGCGACGACAAGGGCGCGCTTGTCGCGGCGAGCGACTACATGCGTCAGGTGCCGGAGATGATCCAGCGCTGGGTGCCGGGGCTGTACGCGCTGGGCACGGACGGCTTCGGCCGCAGCGAAAGTCGGCAGGCGCTGCGACGCTTCTTCGAGGTGGACGCGGAGTGCATCGCGGTCGCGGCGCTGAGTCAGTTGCTGGCGCGCGGCGAGGTGAAGGCAGAGGTCGTGACTCGGGCGATCAAGGAACTCGGCGTCGACCCGGAGAAGGTCAACCCGACGAGGGCATGACGGGTGCCGCTCGGCGGGGAGGAGGGAGCGATGGCCTTGCCCGAGGAACGGTCGCGCGACTGGCACCGCCTGTTCGGCCTCATCCTGACCGATTTCTTCACCGACTCCCCGTTCGTCGTCGACGTCGAGCGCGACCTGTCGGAGCAGCAACAGATCCTCGACATCCTCATCGTGCGCAAGGAGGGGGGCGAGTTCGCCGGCCGGCTGCCCGACGGCTTCGGCGGCCTCGTCGACCACAACCTTGTCACGTTCAAGTCGCACCGCGAGGCGCTGGACGCGTGGGCGATGCAGGAGCTGACGGGCCACTACGTCGCCTACCGCAAGTTCGTCAGCCGGACGCCGTCGGACCTGTTGCCCGAGGCGGGTTTCGGCCTGTATGCTGTGTGTGCGCGCTTCCCTCACAACCTGTCGCAACAGGTGCCGTGGCGGGAGATGGGGCCGGGCGTTTACGACTGCACGTGGGGGACGGCGGTGGTCCGCGTCGTGGTGGCGCGGTTGCTGCCGCGCGAAGAGCAGAACGTCCCCCTGCACCTGATCAGCGGGTCGCAGGACCTCGTCGACTTCGGGCGGGCGCGGCACCGGCGGCGGTCGGGGAAGACGAGTAAGCTGTTGGATCAGTTATTGAACCTGTATGGCGAGGACAACGCGATGTCCTACACGATGGAAGACTTTCAGCGCGACTACGCCAAGAACCGCTTCAAGGACCTGACCCCGCGGGAGCAGGCCGAGGCGCTCCGACGGGTCGGGGCCGACAAGCTGAGCGAGGCGCTCCAGGGCGTCCCGCTCGAGGTCCGCCTGGCGGGCCTGGCCCCGGAGGACCTCTTAGCGGCCCTGCCGCTCGAGCAGATCAAGCAGTACCTGAACCGCCAGACCGAGGAAGCGGCGCCCAAGAAGCGCGCGCCGCGGCGGAAGAAGACGTAATCCCTCCGACGAGGACCGAGAATGGCGACCGAGATCAAGATGCCCCTGGCGGCCGAGGGCCTGGAGACCGCCACGATCCTCGACGTGAAGGTCAAGCAGGGCGACGTCGTGACGGCGGGGCAGCCGCTGCTGGAGATCGAGGCGGAGAAGAGCACCGTCGAGCTGCCGGCGCCGGGCGCCGGCCGCATCGGCCAGGTCCTCGTCAAGAAGGGCGACCAGATCGCGGTCGGGCAGACGCTCTTCGTCCTCGAAGACGGCGCCGCCGCCCCGGACGCCGGCGCGCGGAAGGCCGTCGAGGAGCCGCGGAAGGCGCGGGCGACCAAGGGAGCCGTCGACGAGCCGACGCCGAAGGAAGAAGCGGCCGTCGCCGCGGCGGTCGCGAAGGCCGACACCGGCAACGGTCAGCGCGTCGCCGCGCCTCCGCCGAAGCCGGCTCCCCCTCCGGCCGCGCCCGCCGCGGCGACGAACGGCGGCAAGATCGCGCTCGCCGGACCGTCGACGCGGCACCTGGCGCGCGAGTTGGGCGTCGACCTCACTCTCGTCAGCGGCACGGGGCGCAACGGCCGCGTCACGCAGGACGACGTCAAGGGCTTCGTGCGCCAGGTCACGTCCGGCGCGGCGCCGCTGGCGACTCCGGTCGGCGCGTCTCCGGCGCCGAAACTGCCCGACTTCGCGAAGTTCGGGCCGGTGGACCGCGAACCGCTGGCGCAGGTGCGTCTGCTGACGGCGCGGCAGATGAGCCTGGCGTGGAGCCAGGTGCCGCACGTCACGCAGCACGACCTCGCCGACGTCACCGACCTCGAAGCGTTCCGCAAGGCGCAGCCGAAGGACGGCCCGAAGTTGACGGTCACGGCGTTCGCCCTGAAAGCGGTCGCCGTCGCCCTGAAACAGTTCCCGGTGGTCAACGCGAGTCTCGACCTGGCGTCGAATCAACTCGTGTTGAAGCGCTACTATCACGTCGGCGTGGCGGTCGACACGGAGCGCGGCCTGCTGGTGCCGGTGGTGCGTGACGTCGACAAGAAGAGCATCGCCGAACTCGCTCGGGAGTTGACCGAAACGGCCGAGCGCGCCCGCCAGGGCAAGGCCGACATGCAGGGCGGCACCTTCACGATCACCAACCTCGGCGGCAGCGGCGGCAGCGGCTTCACGCCCATCGTGAACTATCCCGAGGTCGCAATTCTGGGACTGTCGCGCACGCGCTGGCAGGCGGAAGTGCGTGACGGGCAGGTGGCGCCGCGCCTGATGCTGCCCCTGTCCCTGTCCTACGACCACCGCGTCATCGACGGGGCGCTAGCGGCGCGCTTCACGCGCCGCGTCGCTGAGATGCTGGAGAACCCGCTGGTGATGCTGCTGCACGCCTGACGCCTTGTCCTCTTCCTGGCGCGCGGCGTGGGGGATAGAATGCGAGGTATGGAACACGACCCTGTTGCCGTTCAAACGGTCAAGGACATCCCGGCCGACGGGCGGCGCTGGCTGGAAGGCGTCCTCGGTGCGCCGCTCCAGGATCACCAGCAGGTCTTCCTCATGGCGTTCTCGCCGAGCCGCGAGCCGGATGACGAGTCCCGCCGGCGCGCCCGCGCGGGCCTGGAGATGACCTTCGCCAAGACGGAGGCATACGCCCGGGAACATGGGATCCTGGAGCCCGAAATCGACGACGCCTTCCAGGAAGCGATGCGGCACGTGCGTTCGGGGACGGACTGATGCGCGTGGTCCTCGACAGCAACGTCCTGGCGCGGGCCACCCCCGGAAAGACCAGCGCCGCCCGTGAAGTCCTCCTCCTCCTGACGCAACGGCCTCATCTGCTCATCGCGTCGGCGCCGCTCCTGGCGGAGTTGGCTCGCATCCTGGCCTACCCCCGGGTCCGTGCCCTGCACGGCCTGGACGACGTCGGCCTCCTGGCGTACCTCCAGGCCCTCCAGGCCGGGGCCTTGGTGGTCGTGCCCCTGGACCCTCCGCCCGTCGCCACGCGCGACCCGGCGGACGACATCGTCATCGCCACGGCAGTCGCGGGGCAGGCCGAAGTCCTCTGCACGTGGGACCGCCATCTCCACGACGCTTCCGTCAAGGCACAGTGCCTCTCCCACGGCGTCCGCGTCTTGAAGGACGTGGATCTGCTCCACGAGCTTCGAGGTCTGGTGCCTCCCCAAATGCCCTCCCCGTAACGAGGGGACACATCGGCGGGCTCGCGCTCGGCGTGGCCTGCCGGGCTAATGAACAGATCCCTCGGGCCGGAAACTGTGTTCTTGAGTAGCTTACCGGAGCCGCGTCAAAGGCGTCAGCGAGTGAAGGGAGGTCCTCATGTCGGACACGATCGAGAGCGAGTTGGTGGTCGTCGGCGCCGGCCCCGGCGGCTACGCGGCGGCGTTCCACGCGGCCGACAAGGGAATGAAAGTCACCCTGATCGACGCCGGCGCCAAGCCCGGCGGCACCTGCCTCCACGTCGGCTGCATCCCCAGCAAGGCGCTGTTGCACACCGCCAAGCTCATCACCGACACGCGCGACGCCTCGCCATTCGGCCTCCGGTTCGCGCCGCCGAAGATCGACCTCGACGGCGTCCGCGGCCACTGGATGAAAGTGGTCGATAATCTCTCCAAGAACCTGTTGGCGCTGTGCAAGGCGCGCAAGGTGGAGTTCGTCCACGCCCGCGCCCGCTTCGCGGACGGCAAGACGCTGCGCCTCGACGACGGCCGGACCCTCGCCTTCCGCGACTGCGTTCTGGCGACGGGCTCGCTCCCCGTCCGGCCGCAGGCGCTGGCGCTCGACACGCCGCGCGTCATGGACTCGACCGGGGCGCTGCGCCTGGAGGAGTTGCCGAAGTCGCTGCTCGTCGTCGGCGGCGGCTACATCGGACTCGAACTCGGCTACGTCTACGCGGCGCTCGGCAGTCAGGTCACGGTCGTCGAACTGACGGGCAGCCTCCTCCCCGGCGTCGACGGCGACCTCGTGCAGCCGCTCCAGAAGCGCCTCAAGGGAATGTTCCACAAGATCTACCTGAATACGAAGGTTGTCCGCCTGACGGAGACGCCGCAGGGCATTCGCGTGACGCTCGAAGGGGCGGAGGTCGAGGACAAGGAGCCGACCTTCGACCGCGTCCTCGTCGCCGTCGGCCGCCGGCCGAACAGCCGCGACCTCGGGCTGGAGACGACGAAGGTACAACTCGACGAGAAGGGCTTCGTCCGGGTCGACGGCCAGCGGCGCACGGCCGAGGAACACATTTACGCGATCGGCGACATCGCCGGCGAGCCGATGCTGGCGCACAAGGCGACCTACGAGGGAAAGGTCGCCGTCGAGGCCATCGCGGGCGAGGCGGCGGCCTACGACGTCCGCGCGGTGCCGGCGGTGGTGTTCACCGACCCCGAGATCGCCTGGTGCGGGCTGACGCAGAACGACGCGAAGAAGCAGGGGCGCGAGGTGAAGGTCGAGCGCTTCCCGTGGGCGGCGTCGGGGCGGGCGGCGACGCTCGGGCGCAGCGAAGGCGTCACCAAGCTGATTGTGGACCCGGAAAGCGACGTGATTTTGGGTGTCGGCGTCTGCGGAGTGGACGCGGGCGACCTGATCGGCGAGGGCGTGCTGGCGGTCGAGATGGCGGCGACGGCCAAGGACTTGGCGATGTCGATGCACCCGCACCCGACGCTGACCGAGACGCTCGGCGAGGCGGCCGAGATGATTCACGGGTCGGCGACGCACCTCTTTCGGCAGCGGCGCTGACCCCCCCCTCGTGGCTTCGCAAAGCGCGAAGCCGCGAGCGGAAGACAAAATCACTCCTTCGGCGGCTCGATCTCCGGACCCGGCGGCGGCGTCGGCACCGGGATCTTCAGCCCCTGAGACGTCACCGTCCGCGCCGGCTTCCACGGCCCGGCCGACAGCGGCCGCGCCGTCGTCGGGTCGGCCAGCGGCGGCGGCGCCGACTCGTTCGTCGTCGCCGACGCCTTCGGCGGCACCGGCACCGGCACCGGCACCGGCACCGGCTTGAGCGGCGCCAGGAGCGTGTTGATGAGCGGCGGCGGCGAAATCACGGGACCTTTCGGCGCGTCCTTCGCCGGCGCTCCCTTGCCGTCCTTGCCGTCCTTGACGTCCTTCCCCCTGTTCTGGTAGCCGGCCCAGTGATAGCTCATCAGGGCGTAGCGCGTCTGCAAGCGGACGCGCATCGAACCGTCCTTGGCGTGGGCCTGCTCCAGCGCCCAGCCGGCCTCCTGGGAGATCGGCCGCAGCTTGCCGAGGCTGTCGGCGGCCTCGGCGCGGACCGACGGCTTGGCGTCGTTCATCAGGACGTCGATGAGCACCGGCACGATGTCGGGATAGGCCGACGGGTCGTACTGGCGCAACTCTTCCGCGGCCGACGCCCGTTTGCTCTCGTCTTTGTCATTCTTGACGGTGACGAGCAGTTCGGGAACGCGCTCCGCGGGGTTGGGCTTGGTTTTCTTGCCGAAGATGCCCGCCGAGGACGGCCGGACGAGGGCTCCGGCGACGACGAGAACCAGTAGGTAGTGGCACCATCTCATGGGGTAGTCTCCGCTGACGGGCGGTCGTTTCCCTAAGACGGATCGACCGCGCCCCCTGCGTCGGGTGCGACAAACGGCAGGGGTGAGGCAAGCCGGGCAGTCCGCGCCTCACTACGCCCGCTACAGATTACCGGCAAGGCGGAAAGACTGTGCCGACCGTGACGATGGTACTGATGCTGACGGGGATCTATCCGCTGTACCGGGCCTGGGCGTCGAGTCGGGCGACGACGCTGCCGCACGCGCTGGCGTGGCTGGTCGGGGCCTGGATCAGCTGGGTCCCGGTGGCGCTCGGGGCGGGCTCGGAGATGCGTTACGTCGCTCTCGTCCTGACGGCGTGTGCGGGCGTGGCGACGCTGGAGCCGCGCCAGCCGGGCGTGGCGGCGTGGCACTTCGTGACGGGCGGGCTGCTGTGCGTGCTGGCGTTACCGCTCGCCCAGGGGTGGGGACGTCTCGACCTCGGCCCGGAGTGGGCGGTCTTCCTCGCGGCCGTGCTGGGGGTGGGTTGTCTCAATTATTTGCCGACGCGCCTGGGCGTGGCCGCGGCGCTCGTGTTGGCCGCCTGCGGCTACGAGGTCTGGGGACTGGCGAACCCGGAGTGGCGGCCCGGATGGGCGCGGCTTCCGGGGCCGCTGGCCGTCGGCGTGGCGCCGTGGGCGGGACTCCTGGCGGTGGCGCTCGCGCCGAGGGGCGCGACGGAGTTCGACCGGGTCTGGCGCGGCTTCCGCGACCGCTTCGGCGGGCTGTGGGCGCTGCGCGTGTGCGAGCAGTTCAACCGCGCCGCGGCGAACGCCGGTTGGAGCCTGCGCCTGGGGTGGGGCGGCGCCGCGCCGGGCGACGACCCGCTCGTCCGCGGCGAGGGCTTGATGACGCTGCGGGCGCTGCTGAAGCGCTTCGGCCCATCGGAGACGGCTCAGTAGCCGCCGCCGGGACCGCCGGCGCCGAAGCGCGGCCGGCCGGACGTCGCGCCGGGCGAGCCGAATTCGTCGGGCGCCTGCGGCTTCTTCGGGAAGTTGTTGAGCGTCTTCTCGGGGAACTTGGGGTACTCGCTGAAGCGCGGGTCGTCCTGCGGCGGCAGGCGGAACTCGGGATCGGGCTTGGGCGGCTTCAGGTGGGCGGTGCCCAGGCAGCCGGAGAGGTAGAACAGAGCGGCCGCCAACACCATCTGCCCGGTCCGCGTCCTGCGCATGGGCCGACTCCCGCGATCGTGGTGAATCCGGCGGCCGTACCCCCCGCCGCCAGCGGGCGGGGAGTATAGCGGGAGGGGCGAGGGGGTCAAGACGAATCGTTCGTCCGCCGCGCGGTCGCGATGGTTATGGTAAAGCCCGCGCAAGTGTGGTAGTCTGGGGAAATTGGGAGAGATTCGCGCGCTGATCTACGCCGTAGGCAGGGGTTCCGGCTCATGTCCTCCCCCTTCGCGAGGCTGTCGTTCCGCGTCTGGCTGGCGGCGACGATGCTGCCCGTCGTCGTCGGGCCGCTCGGGCTGTTCGGGGTCGTCTCGCTCTCCAACAGCCGCCGCGCCGCCGACGAGTTGTCGCACGCCGTCCTGCGGCAGAGCCTCCTCCACGTCGACGCGGCCGCCCGCGAATTCCTCCTGACGCCCGTCCGCCACGACCTCCTCCAGCGCCACGTCCTCCCGCGGGACCGACCCGTCGCCGCCGCCGACCTGCCGGACCTCTTCTCCCGCCTCGCGCCCTCGTTCGAGGTTCACACGGAGTTGTCCTACCTCGGCGTGGCCCTCGAAAAGGACGGCGAATACTGGGTGCTGAAGCGCAAACCGGACGGCGCCGTCGTCGTCCGCCGCTACGTGCCGCGCGAGGACGAGCTGGCCGAATTGGCGGTGCGCGACGGCGACCCGACCTTGCGCCTCCTGACGCGCGCGCCCTGGGACGGCTTCGACGCGCGGGCGCGGCCGTTCTACGTCCAGGCCAAGGAGGCGGGCCGCGGCGTCTGGACCGACACCTACGTCTTCCGGGATGACGAACGGGGCGACGTCCCCGGCGTCACCTACGCCACGCCGGTCTTCCACGACGGCAAGCTCGTCGCTGTCCTCGACAGCGACTACGACCTGCGCGCGCTGTCGTCGTTCTTTGACGCCCTGTCGCAAGACGTGCCGGGCACCCTGTTCGTCGCGGAGGAGCGCCGGGACGGCAGCCGGCGCCTGATCGCCGGGGCGAAAGGCTCCGGCCTGCCGGCGGAAAGCTTCCGCGCGCTCGAGGAGAAGGTCGCCGAACAGTTCCTCGCGCGGCCGGGCGCCGGCTTCGAGGCCCCCGTCGGGTCGTGGGGAGACGGCACCGCGCTCGCGGTCGACGACCGCGCGTACCTGGCAGGGCACCTGATCCTGCGCGGCGACGAGATGCCGCGCTGGCTGATCGTGCTGGTGATGCCCGAGTCGCCGGCGACGGGCGGCCTCCGCCGCAACCACCACTGGCTCGTCGCGGCGTTCGCCCTCGCCTGGGCGGCCGCCGTCCTCGCCGCGCTGGCGCTGTCGGGCCGGCTGTCGCGCCCACTGCGGCGGCTCGAGGCGCGGGCGCGGAATCTCGCCGCCGGCAAGCCGGACGCCGTGCCGCGCGTCGGCGGCCCGCGCGAACTGGCACGGCTGGCGGAAGCGTTCAACGACATGGCGGCCAGCCTCGGCGCCCAGCGTGGCGTGCTGCTCGGGCTCAACGCCGAGTTGGAGGGGCGCGTCGCCGAGCGGACCGCCCGGCTGGAGGACGCCAACAAGGAGTTGCAGGCGTTCTGCTACTCCGTCTCGCACGACCTCCGCGCCCCGCTGCGCGCCATCGACGGCTTCAGCAAGGCCCTGCTGGAGGACTTCGACGACCGCCTCGACGACGACGGCCGCGACTACCTCCGCCGCGTCCGGACCGCCAGCCAGCGCATGGGGGAGTTGATCGACGACTTGCTCGCCCTGTCGCGCGTGGCGCGCGACGAGATGACGCGCGGCCCGGTCGACCTCAGCGCCCTGGCCGGCCGCGTCGCCGACGGCCTGCGCGCCGCCCACCCGGGCCGAGCCGTCGAGGTCGTCCTCGAGCCCGGCCTGCGCGCCGACGGCGACGCCGACCTGCTGCGGGTCGCCCTGGAGAACCTCCTCGGCAACGCCTGGAAGTACACCGGCAGGCACGCCACGGCCCGGATTGAGTTCGGCTCCCTCCCCCACGGGGGCGGGAAGGCGTATTATGTCCGGGACGACGGCGCCGGCTTCGACCCGGCTTACGCGGACAAGTTGTTTCAGCCGTTCCAGCGGCTGCACCGGCCCGACGAGTTCGAGGGGCACGGCATCGGCCTCGCCACCGTGCAGCGCGTCGTCCACCGCCACGGCGGGCGCGTCTGGGCCGAAGGCGCCGTCGAGCGGGGGGCCACGTTCTTCTTCACCCTGGGCGAGTCGCGGTCATGAGCAAGAGCGGCACCATCCTGCTCGTCGAAGACAACGACGACGACGTCGCCCTGACCCGGCGCGCGTTCCAGAAGAACAACATCCTCAACAGCCTCGCCGTCGCCCGCGACGGGGTCGAGGCGCTCGACTACCTGTTCGGCACCGGCGCCCACGCCGGCCGCGACCCGCACGACCTGCCGGCGGTCATGCTCCTCGACCTGGAGCTGCCGCGCGTCGACGGGCTGGAGGTGCTGCGCCGCGTCCGCGCCGACGCGCGCACGCGGCTGCTCCGCGTCGTCGTCCTGACCTCGTCGAAGGAGGAGCAGGACGTCGTCCAGAGCTACAGCCTCGGCGCCAACAGCTACATCCGCAAGCCCGTCGACTTCGACGGCTTCGTCAGCGCCGTCGGCCAGCTCGGACTCTACTGGCTCTTACTCAACGAAGCGCCCCCGCACCCCCGACCGGTCCCATGACCACGCCTTTGCTCGTCCTGTTCGTCGAAGACTCCGAGGACGACGTCCTCCTGCTGACGCGCGAGTTGCGCCGCGGCGGCTTCGACCCGACCGCCGAGTGCGTCGAGACGGCGGCGGCGTTCCGCGCCGCGCTGGGCCGGCGCGACTGGCAGGTCATCATCTCCGACTACATGATGCCGGCCTTCACCGGTCTGGCGGCGCTGGCGCTGCTGAAGGACAGCGGCCGCGACGTCCCGTTCGTCCTCGTGTCCGGCACGGTCGGCGAGGACGTGGCGGTCGAGTCGATCAAGGCGGGCGCCACCGACTACCTGATGAAGCACAACCTGCTGCGGCTGGTGCCGGCGGTCACGGCGGCGCTGCGCGAGGCCAAGGAGCGGCGCAAGCGCCGCGAGGCCGAGGAGGCGCTGCGGCGCAGCCAGGAATTGCTGTCGCTCATCTACGACAACGCCGCCGACTGCCTGTCGCTGTACACGCGCGGCGCGGACGACGTCTGGCGCCTCACCTCGGTCAACCGCACGTACCTGAACACCGCTTCGCGCCGGGGGCTCGCCCTCGACGAACACGACTTGCTCGGCAAGACCGTCGAGGAGGTCGTCGCCGACCGCCTGCGCTGCGGCCCCGCCGCGGCCGCGGCCGCCCTCGAGCAGTTTCGCGCCGTCGCCCGGAGCGGACGGCCTCACGTCGAGGAACAGACCCTCGACCTGCCCGCCGGCCGGTTCTTCGTCGAGGTCACCGTCGTGCCAGTCCGCGACGGCTCCGGGGCCTGCCGCCACGTCCTGCTGGCCAGCAAGGACGTCTCGGAGCGGAAAAAGGCGGAGGAGAAGCGCCGCCACCTGGAGGCGCGGCTGCTGCAGGCGCAAAAGCTGGAGGCCCTCGGCACGCTGGCCGGCAGCATCGCCCACGACTTCAACAACGTCCTCACCGGCATCATCGGCTACGCCGACCTGATCCGCATGGCGGCGGCGGACCCGTCGCTGCAGGCCCACGCCCGCGAGATCCTCCGCGCCGGCCAGCGGGCGCGCGAGATGATCCGGCAGATCCTCGCCTTCAGCCGCCGCCAGCCGCCCGTCCGCCTGCCGCTGCGCTTCGAGGAGGTCGCCCACGAGGTGCGCAAGCTGCTGGAAGCGAACCTGCCGCCGGGCGTCGCGCTGGGCTTCGACCTGGCCCCCGACGGCCCGACGCTGCTGGCCGACGCCAGCCAGGTCCACCAGCTCCTCATGAACCTTTGCACCAACGCGCTGCAGGCGATGGGCGCCGCGGGCGGGCGGCTGACGGTGGCGCTGGCGCCGGCCCCGGTCGACGCCGGCTTCGCCCGCGCTCACCCGCCGCTGCGCGCGGGACCGCACGCGCTGCTGACCGTCGGCGACACCGGGCCGGGGATGGACGCGGAAACGTTGGAGCACATCTTCGACCCCTTCTTCACGACCAAGCCGTTGGGCGTCGGCACCGGCCTCGGACTCGCCGTCGTTCACGGCATCGTCCGCGCCCACGAAGGGGCCGTCCTCGTCGAGAGTCGGCCGGATCGGGGGACGACGTTCCGCGTCTACTTCCCCACGACCGCCGGCGCGGCGAGCGCGGCCGAGGCGCCGGCGGCCGACCTCGCGCGCGGCTCGGGCCAGGAAGTGATGTTCGTCGACGACGACCTCGGCGTGGCTCAGCTCGCCGCGGCGCTGCTGACGCGCCTGGGCTACTTCCCGACGACGTTCACCGACCCCGCGGCGGCACTGTCCGCCTTCCGCGCGGCTCCGGGGCGTTTCGCCCTCGTCGTGACCGACCTGAACATGCCGCAGTTCTCCGGGATCGACCTGGCGCGCCAGGTCCGCGAGGCGCGCCGCGACGTGCCGATCGTCCTCACCACGGGCTTCGGCGGCGGCCTCGACGACGCCGGCGCCCGCGGCCTCGGCTTCCGCGAACTGCTCGGCAAGCCGTTCACCATCCAGACGCTGTCCGAGGTCATCCACCGCGTCCTCACGGGCGCGTCCCGGAATGACCTCCCCGTTTAGCCGCTCGCCCGCAGGGCGGCGGGCCGGCCGCGTCGCCCTGTGTGTTTAACCGCTCGCCCGCAGGGCGGCGGGCCGGCCGCGTCGCCCTGTGTGTTTAGCCGCTCGCCCGCAGGACGGCGTGCCGGCCGCGTCGCCCTGCGGGCGGACGGCTAAACGGGATGTCATTCCGAGACGATATATAAAACCTTGGGAGGTTCCCCGTGAGAGTATCTCTGCTGGCGACGGCGCTGACCGTCCTCGCCGTCGCTCCCGCCGCGCTCGCCGACGGCGCCCCCACCCCCGACCTGGTCCTGGTGAACGCCAAGGTCTGGACGGCCGACGGGGCGCGGCCGGAAGCCGAGGCGTTGGCCGTGTGGCGCGGCCGCGTCCTCGCCGTCGGCAAGAGCGACGACGTGCGCCGCCTCGCCGGGCCGGGCACGCGCGTCCTCGACGTCGGGGGCCGCCGCGTCGTGCCGGGCTTTTACGACAGCCACGTCCACCTGCTCGGCTCGGGGCAGCGCCTCGCCGAGGTGGCGCTGAAGGAGGCCAGGGACGAGGCCGAGTTCGGGCAGCGCCTGCGCGATTTCGACCGCAAGCTGCCGCGCGACCGCTGGCTCCTCGGCGGCGAGTGGGACCACGATCGCGCGTTTCAGGGGCAGCTCCCCACCGCCGCCTTGATCGACAAATACGTCGCCGACCGCCCCGTGTTCCTGCGCCGCTACGACGGACACATGGGCGTGGTCAACAGCCGGGTCCTGAAGCTGGCCAACATCACCGCCAAGACGGCCGACCCGCCCGGCGGCGTCATCTTCCGCAAGCCGGGCACCCAGGAGCCGACCGGCCTGCTGCGCGACAACGCGATGGGCCTCGTCGACGGGCTGATACCGCCGCCGTCGGAAGGCGCGATCGTCGAGGCAGTCCGGGCGGCGCTGGACGAGGCGCGCCGGGTCGGCGTGACGAGCGTGCAGGACATGGACGGCAGCGGACCCGCCACGCGCCGCACCCTGTTTCGCGTCTACCAGCAGATGGCCCGCGCGGGCAAGCTGACCGTGCGCGTCGACCTGCGCTGGCCACTCGCCGAGTGGGAGAGCCTGGCGCGGCTCGGCGCCGAGAGCGGCTTCGGCGACGACTGGGTGAAGGTCGGCGGCGTGAAGGGCTTCGCCGACGGCTCGCTCGGCAGCAGCACGGCGAAGATGTTCGAGCCGTACCTCAACGAGCCGGGCAGCACCGGCGTCTACGTCACGCCGCCGGAGCGGCTGCGCGAACTGATCGCGGGAGCCGACAAGGCCGGCCTGTCGGTCGCGATCCACGCCATCGGCGACCGGGCGAACGCAGAGATACTCGACGCCTTCGCCGAGGTCGCGGCGAAGAACGGCCCGCGCGACCGCCGCTTCCGCGTCGAACACGCCCAGCACCTGCGCCCGCAGGACTACGCCCGCTTCAAGGAGTTGGGCGTCGTCGCGTCGCTACAACCGTATCACGTCGTCGATGACGGCCGCTGGGCCGAGGGGCGCATCGGCGCGAAGCGCTGCGCGTCGTCCTACGCCAACCGCTCTCTGCTCGACGCCGGGGCGAAGGTGGCGTTCGGCTCGGACTGGTCGGTGGCGCCTTTGAGCCCGCTCCTCGGCATCGACGCGGCGGTGGGCCGGCGGACGCTCGACGGCAAGCACCCCGGCGGCTGGTTCCCGGAGCAGCGGATCACGGTCGCGGAGGCGCTGGAGGCGTACACGCGGACGGCGGCCTACGCGGCGCACCAGGAGAAGGACCGCGGCGCGCTGGAGCCGGGCAAGCTGGCCGACTTCGTGGTGTTGTCGCGCGACATTCTGGCCGAGGCGGAGCGCGAGCGCGTCGCGGAAACGGAGGTCGTGATGACGGTGGTCGGGGGCAAGGTGGTGTACGAGAAAAAGTAGCGCGCGTCCGCCGTGGCGACGGGCTTCTGGACGGTCACAGGGGGGTGTCACGGAAAAGGCGGTGGCCGTGACACCCCCGTGACACCCCCTGACACCCTCTGACACCCCGTGACACCCCCACACGCGCCTGTTACACCCCGCCACAACGGCAGGCTCTTCGGCGCCCCGATGGGTAGTCGATCAGACAGACTCTCAAGCGCTCGGAGGGGTGGTTGTATCAGGGACGCTCGGGGGCGGCGGCGCGGGTCGCAGCAGACCGAGAAGTCGCTCGACCTCGCGGAGGCATTTGTCAAACGAGGCGGCGCGGGCTCGCGCGACGGCGAAGTCGAGGAAGCTGGTAAGGGCGGGCTGATCGGCTCGCTCCGAGTACTTCCGGTTGGGAGGCATGTGGCGCCGCAGCCATTCCTTCGCCCCCGGAATGGCTTCCGGGTCCGCGGACGGTTGGAGGTCGGACGCCAGGTCGCGCTTCCCTCGCATCGTCTCCGCGGAGGCCAGGAACCAGGACTCGAACTCCTGGTGCGCCAGGACGACGGCGACCGGCAAATCGGGGCGCGCTCCGGACGCCCGCGCGAGCAAGTCCGGCCCGAGTTTGGCCGGGCATTCGCCTTCGCTGTCGAGGAGGATCAGCAACCCGCCCTTCGCCCGGACGTTCGCGACGGCCAGTTTTAC
This sequence comes from Gemmatales bacterium, assembly GCA_038229635.1. Lineage (GTDB taxonomy): Bacteria > Planctomycetota > Planctomycetia > Gemmatales > Gemmataceae > DATFNV01. Next base: position 14,812 of record JBBROG010000015.1, on the reverse strand, counting down.
GGCTCGTTCCAGGTCGCCGAACTCTTCTTTGACGCGGTTGCGCTTGACCTTTACCGGCGTGGGAATCTCGACGGACAGGGTGGGGTCGAATTGGGCCGCGATCCGGCGGATGAGGATCGGCACGGCGCCGACTTCGCCGTCCCCTTCGACGACGCAGCCGATGCGAAGGGGCGTCATTTCGCTCCCCCCGCGACGAGCCCGTTCGCCGGGGCGACTTCGGGCGTCAACTGCCCGATCCGTAACAACTCGCCGACCGTGTACAGGCTGTCGCGGACCATCGCCCGGCCCGCCTCGTCGACGGGGCCGATGAGGGTGCGGCCGCCTTCCATCGCCACGGCCAAAATGCCTTCCGCCGTCACCTCTGTATCGTCGAGGAGGTCGGGGCTGTGCGTCGTCACCAGCACCTGCTTACTCAGGCTCGCCTCGCTCATGGCGTCGAGCAGGACACGCATGACCGCCGGGTTGACTTGTGCTTCCGGCTCCTCGATGCCGACCAGCGACGGCCGGAGGTCGTTCGGCACCATCCCCTGGAGGAGGGCCGCCAAGATGCCGAGGGCGCGACGAGTTCCGTCCGACATCTGCGACGCCCAAAAGCGATGGACCGCGCCACCCGGCCCGGCTTGCTCGAAGACCAGAGCGGCTTTCGGTGCCGCGGACGGCAGATTCTCGCCGTTAGACGAGATGGGCTGGGCACTCACCTGAATCAGGCCCGGTAGGATTACGCGCAGGTAGTCGTTGATTCGTTGCGTGATGAGGGGGTAGTAGCGGCTCAACCGTGTCAGGACGCCGACGAGGTTTCCCCCGTCCGGGTTCAGCGCCTGCTCGGGGTAGATATTCCCCAAGTCCTCTACCGCCCCCGCCTGAATCTGGTAGAACCGCATGTTCGACAAGGCGTCGAAGACTCGTCGGAAGTCGGCTCGCCCTGCCGCGTCAACTAAATAAAGGCGGTCTCTTGCCAGAACGGGTAGCCCCTCGAAGTTCGCTTCCAACGCCCAGCCGTCGTGCAAACGGTAGTGAGTCGGGCAGTCCTCCCCCGAAATGGGCGGCGCGACACACTCCTCGGCGAGCACCTCCCAGCGTGCGTCATCACCTCTGTCTGGCGGGAGCCCGACCCGGACGTCGTAATGCCCTTCTCCCCCGTCGGGCAGCACGAATTCGAGGCGAATGCGGAACGACCTCTCGTTGAGATGTGTGGCGTGACAGATTTGAGCGCCGCCGCCTCGCTTCTGGAGCGCCTGTCCCAGGGAGTGGTTCAGCGCGTCGGCGACGAAGCTCAGGGCGTCGAGGAAGTTGCTCTTGCCGGAGCCGTTCGGGCCGACCAGGAAGGTGAGCGGCTCGAGCCGCACGTCGCAGGCGGCGATGCTTTTGTAATTCTCCAGCACGACTCGCTTCACGAGGTAATTGCCGGTCATGCCGCTCTCCTTAACTTGCCCCGACGCGGGTCCGCCCTCATACTACCAGGCGTGGGCGGCCGGAGAAACTCTCCGTCGCGCTTCCTAATCGCCGTGCCCTCGGCGCGAAGCCGCGGGCGGGAGGGGAAGCCTTTTTCCGCGCCCCCCTTGCAACTCCCCCCGCGAGTTGAAATAATAATCCCCTCACAAACCGACGCCCCCTCGGAACACCTCCCCGGCGGTGCGGTGTTCCCTTTTTGTTTTGGCCTCGGTACTCGTAGGGATAGTCACAGTCATGGCTGAATCGGTGCTGATGACGGTACAGCCGCGCCAGGGCAGCGGCTCCCAGGACGCGCGACGGCTGCGCCGCAAGGGACAGATTCCCGGCGTCGTCTACGGGCACAAGGAGGCGACCACCTCCGTCACCCTGTCGCGCGAAGACTTCGACAAGGCGCTGCGCCACGGTGCCCGCCTCGTCGAGTTGCGCACGGACGGCAAGGCGGAAGCCGCCCTCATCCACGCGGTCCAGTGGGACCACCTCGGCAAGGAAATCCTCCACGTCGATTTCCGCCGCGTCTCCAAGGACGAGCGCGTCACCGTGTCGGTGCCGCTGCACCTGCGCGGCATCGCCCCCGGCGTCAACGCCGGCGGCGTCCTCGACCAGCCGCTGCACGTCATCGACGTCGAGTGCCTGGTGACGGCCGTGCCCGAGCACATTCGCGTGAACGTCGCCGAGTTGCAACTCGGCGGCATCATCCATGTGCGCGACCTCGTGCTGCCGCCGGACACCAAGGTGACCGCCGACCCGGACGCCATCGTCGTCCAGGTGACGGCGCCGAAGGCCGAAGTCGGCGCGACCGCGCCGGCCGCCGAGACGGCGGAGCCCGAAGTCATCGGCCGCAAGGTGGCCGCGGAAGAAGGCGAAGAGGAGAAGAAGTAAGCCGCCGGCGCCGCTTGCGGCTTAGCGAGACGAGCCATGAAAGTGATCGTGGGCCTCGGCAACCCCGGCTCGCGCTACGCCGGTACGCGGCACAACATCGGCTTCGCCGTGGTGGATTATCTGGCGGCGAGCCCCTGTGCTGGCCGCTTCCAGGCGCGCTTTCAGGGCCAGGTCGCCGAGTGGCTCGAAGACGGGCTGAAGCTGCTGCTCGTCAAGCCCGAGACGTTCATGAACCTGAGCGGCCGCTGCGTCCGCGAGGTGCTGGACTTCTACAAGGTGCCGGTGGAAGACCTGCTCGTCGTCTGCGACGACATCAACCTGCCCCTCGGCAAGTTGCGAATGCGGGTGCGCGGCAGCGACGGCGGGCAGAAGGGGCTGCGCGACATTCGCGGCCACCTCGGCACCGAAGAGTACGCCCGCCTGCGGATCGGCGTCGGGGCGCCCGGCGTGGTCGACACCGCCGACTACGTCCTGAGTCGCTTCCGCCCGACGGAGCGCGACGCCGTCGAGGAGGCCATCCACAATGCCGCCCAGGCCGCGCTCGTCTGGGCGACGCTCGGGGCCGAGGCGTGCATGAACCGCTACAATCCCGAGCCGAAGAAGCCGAAGGCGAAAAAGGACCCGACCGAAGAGTAAGATTGCCTCAAAGAACTAACCACAGAGGACACAGAGAACACAGAGAAAAGGCAAAAGAAAAACGCCCTTTCTCGCGCGGGGGCTTCGAGTCCGCTTCCGCGCGGCGTTCTTCCTCTTCTCTTTCGGTCTTTACTCTGTGTTCTCTGTGCCCTCTGTGGTTAGTTCTTTGAGGCACCCTAAGGAAGAAGCGATGCCAGCGAACGTTTACGAATGCATGTTCATGCTCGACACCAACAAGGTGGCCGGCGACGTGCCGGGGGCGGCGACGCAGTTGCAGGGCCTCCTCGAGCGCAACCACGCCGAGATCCTGTCCAACCGCCCGTGGGACGAGCGCCGCCTGTCCTACCCCATCAAGGGACACAAGAAGGGTCTTTACTACCTGACCTACTTCCGGGCCGAGGGCAAGGAGATCCTCAACATCGAGCGCGACCTCGCGCTCACCGAGATGGTCCTCCGCCACCTCATCCTGCACGTCGACCCGAAGCTGGAGGAGGCGATGCTGGCCGTCGGCCGCACCGAACACGCCCTGGCCTTGCAGTCGGTGCAGGAGCCCGAGGGCGGTGAGGGCGAGGGCGACGGACACGGGCACGGCGGCGACGACCGCGGGCCGCGCCGCCCGCGCCGCGACGACAAGGATTAGGGCGGCGCCGGACGCGCCGACCTTGCCGGCGACGACCGCAAGGTTTGCAGCGCCTGTTCCTGGGCCGCGCGGGACGGGACTCGGGGAGGACGCCCTACCAGGCTTGCATTCGTCCGCCTGACGGATGTATAGTAGGAGGGAGTGTGGACGGATGAGGTCCGCACCCGGCATAGCAACCCGTTCCTCAGCGCAGGAGAATGGCCCGTGGCGAACCTGAATAAAGTGATGTTGATCGGTCGCCTGACGCGCGAACCCGAATCCCGCACGATCCCGAGCGGCAACAAGGTCGTGGCCTTCGGCTTCGCCGTCAACAACCGCAAGAAGAACGCTCAGACCGGCCAGTGGGAAGAAGAGCCGGTGTTCCTCGACTGCGAAGCCTGGAACAGCGGCCGCGAGGGCGGGCGGCAACTCGGCGACCTCGTCGAACAGTACCTGCACAAAGGCCACCAGGCGTACATCGAAGGACATCTGCGCCTGGACCAATGGCAAGACAAGAACGACGGGTCGAAGCGGTCCAAGCTGAAACTCGTCGTCGACAACGTCCAGTTCCTGGAGCCCAAGTCGGACGGGGCGAACGGCGAAGGCGGGACACGCGCCCCGAGGCAAGCGGCGGCGCCGGCCCCGCGCAAGCCGCAGGCGCAGCCGGCGTACACGCCCAGCGACGACAGCTACGGCGAACAGGACCACACGGAGTCGTCGTCCTCGGGCGGCGGCGGCGGTGGAGACGAAATCCCCTTCTGACGAACGGGAAGGGGCGGGACGCGATAGGACAGGTTGACCCATGCCAGTAAAACAGCGACAGCAGATCCGCAAGGGGCCTCATGGCGGCATGCAACTCGTGCTGACCGAGGACGTGACGCACCTGGGCAAGCAGGGCGAACTCGTGGAGGTGAAGTCGGGCTACGGGCGCAACTACCTGCTCCCGCGCGGCTTGGCCACCGTCCCCACGGAGCACAACATGCGCCTGCTCTCGCGCTACAAGGAGCGCGTCAAGCAGGCCAAGGAGTCGCGGATCGCCGACCTGAAAGCGCTGGCCGAGCAGGTCCAGCGCACCACGATCCAGATCGAGGCCAACGCCAACGAGGAAGGGCACCTCTACGGCTCCGTCGGCCCGGCCGAGATCGTCAAGGCGCTGCGCGGCAAGAACCTCCTGATTGACGCCGACAGCATCCGCATGGAAGGGCCGATCAAGGAGATCGCCCTCTACGCCGTCCGCGTCAACCTCGGCTACGACATCGAGAGCGAGGTCAAGGTCCTCGTCGTCCGGCCCTCGGAGAAGAAGTAACGCCTGTTGGAACCGCCGTCGCGCCGCGGCACTCGTCCGCGGCGCGACGCGCCTACCGGGTCGCAAAGCCTCCCAGCCCTGTCCGCGGCACGGCCGCCGCGGCGCGACCCGGACACACGGAGGTCCCCCATGTCCGACAATAACGGGCTGAGCGAACGCCTCCCCCCCTACAACCGCGACGCGGAGCGCAGCGTCCTCGGCAGTATGCTGCGCGACCACGAGACGATTGACGACGTTGTAACCATCGTCCAGATCGAGCACTTCTACACCGACGCCCACCAGAAGATCTTCGAGGCGATCTACACCCTCAACGAGAAGAGCCCGCGCGGCGTCGACCTGGTGACGCTCGCCGACTACCTCGCCCAGCAAAAGCAGATCGACGACGTCGGCGGTTACAAGTACCTCGCCGAGCTGTGGGACGCCGCGCCGACGGCCTCGAACGCCCGCCACTACGCCGAGATCGTGCGCGGCAAGGGCATGGTGCGCGGCCTGATCCACGCGAGCACCGAGATCCTTCGCGACGCCTACGACCAGGCGACGGAGCCGGACCTGCTGGTGGCCGAGGCTGAAAAAAAGATCCTCGACATCGCCGAACGAGGACTGGCCAAGACGACCTACTCGCTGCACGAGGTGCTCCGGGACACTTACGACCTCATCGACGAGCGCGTGCAGAAGGGCGGGACGGACCAGGTCACCGGCCTGGCCACGGGCTTCGTCGACCTCGACGACAAGATGTCCGGCTTCCAGAAGTCCGAACTGACGATCCTGGCCGCGCGCCCGGCGGTCGGCAAGACGGCCTTCGCGATTAACGTCATCCGCCACATCGCCGTGCAGGAAGGGAAGGGCGTCTACTTCGTCAGCCTGGAGATGTCGGCGACCGAACTGGTCGAGCGCCTCCTGGCCTGCCAGGCGCGGGTGGACAGCCACAAGATGCGCAAGGGCCAGTTGAGCGCCGACGACATGGACAAGCTCGTCGACGCGGGCGGCGTCCTGCGCAAGGCGAAGGTCTTCATCGACGACAGCGCCAGCCAGACCATGCTGCGCATCGCCGCCACCGCCCGGCGCCTCAAGCGCCGCGAGGACATCAAGCTCGTGGTGATCGACTACTTGCAACTCATCGAGCCGGAGAACCGCCGCGACTCGCGCCAGGAACAGGTCGCCCAGATCTCGCGCCGACTCAAGGCCCTCGCCAAGGATCTGGATTGCCCCGTCATGGCCCTGGCCCAGGTGAACCGTGCCTCGGAGGACCGGCAAGACCACCGGCCGCGCCTGGCGGACTTGCGCGAGTCGGGGAGTATCGAACAGGACGCCGACGCCGTCCTCATCCTGCACCGGCCCGAGCTTTACGAGCCGGGGCAGCACGAGGGAACCATCGAGGTCATCATCGCCAAGAACCGCCACGGCCCCACCGGCGAAGTGACGCTGACGTTCCTCAAGCAGTACATGCGCTACGAGAACTTCGCCGTCGGCATTCCGTTCGAGAGTTGACGTGACCCTTTTACCAGCCCGACGCGCCAGCGAGGGCGGATTCCTCCCTCGCTGGCGCGTCGGGCTGGTGAGTCCGGCCCGTTCCCGGTAAAATCGGCAGCGTCGGCAAACTCCACGGAGGCCGCGGGACATGCGCGTCGGCATCGGTCACGACACCCACCGCCTGGCGGAAGGCCGCCCGCTGCTCCTGGGCGGTGTGCGCGTCGACCACCCGCGCGGCCTCGTCGGCCACAGCGACGCCGACGTCGTCCTGCACGCCGTCACCGACGCCCTCCTCGGCGCCGCCGGCCTCGGCGACATCGGCGACGCCTACCCCGACACCGACCCCGCCTGGCGCGGCGCCGACTCCGCCCTCTTCCTGCGCGAGACACTGGCGCGGCTGAACCGAGACGGCTGGCGGGTCGTCAACCTCGACGTGATCGTCTTCGCCCAGGAGCCGAAGCTCGGCCCGGTCAAGGCGTCGGTCCGCGCGAACCTGGCGCGGCTGCTCGGCGTCGAAATCGGATCCATCAACGTCAAGGCGAAGACCGGCGAGAAGGTCGGCCACATCGGCCGCGCCGAGGCGCTCGCCTGCCAGGCCGTCGTTCTGATTGAAAAGACATCCGCTTAGCCGCGAGCGGCACCCGAGGTTCGTCATGGGCTTGCGCGTCTACAACACGTTGACCCGTCAGAAAGAGGACTTCCGGACCGTCGTGCCCGGCAAGGTCGGCATGTACCTCTGCGGGCCGACAGTCTACAAGCCGAGCCACGTCGGCCACATGGTCGGCCCCGTCATCTTCGACACGGTCAAGCGCTACCTGACCTACCGCGGCTACGACGTCACCTGGGTCGTCAACATCACCGACGTCGATGACAAGCTCATCGCCCGCGCCAAGGATCTCGGCACGACGGTCAAGGATCTGGCGGAGAAGATGACCGCCGACTACCTCGACTGCCTGAAGAAGCTCAACGTCACCGGCGTCGATCTCATGCCGAAGGCGACCGAGCACATCGCCGAGATGATCGACATCATGACGGGGCTGATTGACAAGGGCGTCGCCTACCCGTCCGGCGGCGACGTCTACTTCGACGTCACGAAAGACCCCGATTACGGCAAATTGTGCAACCGCGACCCGGAGCAACTGGAGGCCGGCTCGCGCGTCGAGGTGAGTGCGAAGAAGCGCAACCCCGGCGACTTCGCGCTGTGGAAGGGGTCGAAGCCCGGCGAGCCGGCGTGGGAGTCGCCGTGGGGACCGGGGCGCCCCGGCTGGCACATCGAATGCTCGGCCATGAGCATGAAGTACCTCGGCCACACGCTCGACATCCACGGCGGCGGGCTCGACTTGCAGTTCCCGCACCACGAGAACGAGCTGGCGCAGTCGGAGTCGTTCACCGGAGAGACGTTTGCGAATTACTGGATGCACAACGGCCTGCTCAAGATGGGGCATGCCAAGATGGCCGGGTCGGTCGGCAACGTCGTCAACGTCGTGGACCTCTTGAAGCAGCACAGCGCCGAGACGGTGCGCTTCCTGCTGTTGGGGACGCACTACCGCAGCCCGATCGAGTGGAGCGAGGATCGGCTCGCGGAGGTCAAGCGGTCACTGGATGGGTTCTATCGCTTTTTCGAGCGCTACGAACGGATCTGCAAAGAGTCGTTCCACTCCCTGGCCGATCCGAAAATCGACGCCGATTTATTCGCGCACATGGCGTCACTGAAGGACGAAGTGGAACCGCTCTGGAATCGGTTCCACGAGTGCATGTGTGACGACTTCAACACGGGCGGGGCCGTCGGCGTCCTCCACGAACTGCTCACGACCCTGAACCGCTTCGCGGATCGCCAGAACCTGGAGAACGAGCAGTCCGACGCGGAGGCTGGCGGGAAAACGATTCTTCGGCGCGCCGTCCTCGTTCTTCGGAAATTGGGCCAGTTGCTAGGGCTGTTTGGCGAGGCGCCGAAAGCCGGAGGTGGCGACGACAAACTCGTCGGCGGACTGATGCAATTCCTCATCGACCTTCGCAACGAGGCACGCAAGACGAAGAACTTCGCGATGGCCGACCAGATCCGCAAGCGCCTCGGCGAGTTGGGCGTCACGCTGGAAGACCGGGCCGGAGGGACGGGTTGGCGGGTCGGATGACGGGATTGTCGAGGAGAGCAAGGACGCATGTTTCCTCACCCGTGCGGGGCAGACTTCGCGAGAGCGGTACGCCAAGGCGCCGACCCGGCGGCCGTCGTGCCCGATGACTATGTTGTCGTAAGGGGAGGCACCCGGCCGTGTCCCCCGCCGGGCGAGACGTTTTCCGCGAACGTCGGGCCGACGCCGGAAGCTGCGGCGGCGGCGCTCCCCCACGGGCAGATTCGCGTGACGACCGCCGGCGCGATCCGTCACAACGGCGGGACAATCGAGTGGCTGCCCGAGTACTCGCCCCACGGGACGCTGAACGAGCAACACGTGCATGTGACGGAGGTCGGTCCTACGGCATTTTCCGCCTTGCGACTTAACCCCGTGCCGAAGAAGGGGCGCATCGACGGGGGAAGTTGACGGCGGACCTACGAGGAGTGAAAGTCATGACGGAGTGGACGCCGATTCAGTATTTGGGATATTACGACGTCCCTCTCGTCTTCTTCGCCACTTTCCGGGGCGAAACTCTGCTCTTCGACTGCCGCTTCGACCAGACGCTCGAGGATTATTCCGAGTCCTATAAGGTCTATGTTCTCCCTCCGATGAGGGAGGAGGAACTGCCCAGAGACTGGACGACCTTGCACGAGCGCGCGACGCGCTACCTCGGAGAGGTTCCCGTGTCTGCCGTCCGCTTTGATCCGACGCGGCGCCAGGCCGTCGATTCCACCGTCCTCGAACGAGTGACCACCCGCCAGGCCGTCGCCGGCTGATCGCAAAGAACTTCGCGATGGCGGACCAGATCCGCAAGCGCCTTGGGGAGTTGGGCGTCACGCTGGAGGACCGGGCGGGAGGGACGGGCTGGCGCGTCGGGTGACGGGATTGTCGAGGAGAGCAAGGACGCATGTTTCCTCATCCCTGTGGGAGCGACTTCGCCGACGCCGTGAAGAATGGCGCCGACCCCGGCACTGTCGTCCCGGACGAATTCACAGTCGCTCACGGCGGGACGACTCCTCTCCCGCCGGCGGGAGCAAAGTTCTCCTGCACGGCCGGTCCCTCGGTTGAGGCGGCCGCTGCCGCTCTGCCGCACGGGCAACTGCGGAGCACGACGGCGGGTGCCATTCGCACGAGGGGCGGAACGGTCAAGTGGGAGTCGGAAATGTCCCGTTACGCGGTGCTGAATCAGCAACATGTAAACGTCGTGGAGGTCGGCCCGACCTCCTTTTCGGAGCTACAGCCGAACCCCGTCCCCCGGAAACTCCGCATCGGCGGCAACGTGAAGCCGAAAAAGGGCGGGTCCGGGAGTGGAGGCCGACAACCATGACCAACGGCGACCGGGTATCGATCCAGTATCGCGACTTCTGGGACGTCCCACGAATCTTCCTGGCAACCTACCGGGGCCAGCTCTTCCTCTTCGATTGTCCCTTCGACGAGGAGGTGGAGGACTACCCGCAAGTCTACCACGTCTTCGCCATGCCGCCCGTCGCCGAGCAGGAGTTGGCCGGCTCGTGGGTTGATCTCTCCGACAAGGCCCTGAGCTATCTTGGTGATGTCCCCCTGGACGGCGTCCTCTTTGACCCGAGCAAGCGTAAGACCATCGACCCGACCGTCCTGGACGAGTTAATGGCTCGCAAGGCCGTCGCCGGCTGATCTCCGTTTCGGGGAGACACGACGTCTTCCCATCACTCGACAGCCAGGGAGGGATCCATGTCCGCGACTAACGGCCACACCGACGGCCCGCGCATCCTCGGCGTCGACCCCGGCCTGCAAGTGACCGGCTACGCCGTCCTCGAAACCACCGCCAAAGGCCCCCTCGTCCGCGAGGCCGGCGTCGTCCGCACCGCCGAAGGGCGCGAATCTTCCGACATGGCGACCCGCGTCCTCGCTCTGTACAATGGTATAGTCGAAGTCGTCACCCAGTACGAGCCGACGGTCATGGTGGTAGAGCAACTGTACGCCCACTACGACCACCCGCGCACGGCGATCCTCATGGCTCACGCGCGCGGCGTGATCTTCCTGGCGGCGGCGCAACAGGGAATTCCCGTGGTCAGCTACAACGCCACGCGGGTCAAGAAGACCGTGACCGGCCACGGCCGCGCCTCCAAGGAACAGGTGCAGCGCACCGTGCAGCGCGAGTTGAACCTGGCCGAGTTGCCCGAGCCGCCCGACGTCGCCGACGCCCTGGCGGCGGCGCTGTGTCACTACTATCTGGTGCGGCTGCCGGCGTGAGGCTCCCGGACGAGGGTTTCGCATGATTACCAAGATCACCGGCAGGCTCACCCGCGTCCTCGACGAGGAAGTCCGCCTCCAGGCGGGGGCGTTCGAGTACCAGGTCCTCGTCCCCGACTTCGTGCGCCGGCCTCTGCAAGGCAAGCTCGGCCAGGACGTCACGCTGCACACCAGCCACTACTTCGACGGCAACCCGATGCAGGGCCGCGTCGTGCCGCGCCTGCTCGGCTTCCTCAGCGAGGCCGAACTGGAGTTCTTCGACCTCTTTTGCACCGTCGACAAGGTCGGCACGCGCAAGGCGATCAAGGCGCTCGTCCGCCCCATCCGCGAGATCGCCAACGCCATCCAGCGCCAGGACAGCAAGTGGCTGACGACGCTGCCCGGCGTCGGCGCCGCCACCGCCGAACAGATCATCGCCTCGCTGCGCCGCAAGGTGACGCGCTTCGCCCTCGCCAGCGAGCCGTGCCCCGAGGGCGACGCTGGCGGCGAGACGACCGCGACCGTCGTCGACGGCAACGTCTTCGAGGACGCCTACCAGGCGCTCATGGCGCTCGGGCTCAGCCCCATCGACGCGCGCAACCGCCTGGACCGCGTCATCGCCGGCGGCGGGGGGAATACCACGTCGGTGGAAGAGATCCTCAAGGCGATCTTCCACGACAAGAATTGACGGCCCGCCGCTCGCGGCTTCGCAAGTGCGAAGCCGCGAGCGGCAGATGGGTAACGAGGAACCGACATGGCCCGCCAAGCGATCGTCTCGGCCCCGCCGCCCGGCGAGGAGCCGCCGGAGAGGCAGGACGCCGCCCTGCGGCCGCGCTTCCTGCGCGAAGTCGTCGGCCAGCAGAAGGTCGTCGACCGCCTCACCATCGTCCTCAACGCCTGCAAGAAGCTCAAGGAGGCGGTGCCGCACATCCTCTTCGACGGCCCGCCCGGCCTCGGCAAGACGACCTTCGCCACCGTCCTGCCCCACGAACTCGGCACGTCGATCCAGATGACCAGCGGCCCGGCCCTGTCCAAGCCGGCCGACCTGCTGCCGTTCCTCACCAACGCCGAGGAGAACTCCTTCCTGTTCATCGACGAGATCCACCGCATGCCGCGCGTCGTCGAGGAATTCATCTACCCGGCGATGGAGGATTTCCGCATCGACATCGTCCTCGGCGAGGGGATCAACGCCCGCACCCTCTCGATGAAGCTGAAGCGCTTCACGATCATCGGCGCCACGACGCGCAGCGGCATGTTGTCGAGCCCGATGCGCGACCGCTTCAAGCGGCACGAGCACCTGGAGTTCTACTCCGTCGAGGAGCTGGCCCAGATCATCCGCGTCAACGCCAAGAAACTGCAAACGGAGATGAGCGAGGACGCGGCGCTGGAGATCGCCAAGCGCAGCCGCGGCACGCCGCGCATCGCCAACTCGCGGTTATCGTGGGCGCGGCACTTCGCCATCAGCGAGGCCGACGGCCGCATCACGCTGGACATGGCGCGGGCGGCGCTGGCCCGCGAGGAGGTGGACGCCGAAGGTCTGGACACGCAGGATCGGCGCTACCTCGACGTGCTGATCGGCGTCTTCGGCGGCGGGCCGACGGGCGTCGAGGCGCTGGCGGCGACGATGAACCTGCCGTCCGACACGCTGAGCGACGAGGTCGAGCCGTACCTGCTGCGCGAGCAGTTCATCATCCGCACGCCGCGCGGCCGCGTGGCTCTGCCCCGGTCGTACCAGCTGCTCGGCAAGCCGGTCAAGCGCCTGCCGCCCGACGAGGTCCAGCCGACACTGTTCGACGAGCCCGTGTAGCGCCTAAGGAGAGGAACGCGCCATGACCGAGGATCAGACGCTGCGCGAGTACGAGGAAGCCGCTTGCGAGGCGGCGAAGCGGGCGGCAGTCGTCCTCGAGGAGTGGCGGCCGCGCTTCGCGGTGCGCGAGAAGGGGCGTTTTGACCTCGTCACCGACGCCGACCTCGCGTCGCAGCGCGCCATCTATGAATATCTCGGAGGCCGCTTCCCGTTGTTCGCCTTCCTCGGCGAGGAGGACGCGAAGCACCAGTGTCCCGGCCCCGGCGCCCCGCCGACGTGGGTCGTCGACCCCATCGACGGCACGACGAATTACGTCCACGATTGCCCGCTCTATTGTATTAGCATCGGTTTGCAGGTGGCGGGCGAATTGGTCGTCGGCGTCGTCCTCGAGCCGTCGCGGGACGAGCTGTTCCGCGCGGCGAAGGGGCGCGGCGCCTGGCTGAACGAGCGCCGCCTGAAGACCAGTTCGGCGACGGGACTGGGCGAGGCGCTGATCGCGACCGGCTTCCCGCCGGACGTGCGCGGCCAGGAAAAGACGCTCGACTGGTGGCGTTACTTCTCACTGCGGACGCAGGCGCTGCGCCGCACCGGGTCGACGGCGATTAACCTGGCCTACGTCGCCGCCGGCCGCTTCGACGCCTTCTACGCCTACGACAACCACGTCTGGGACGTCGCCGGCGGCGTCGTGCTGGTGCGCGAGGCCGGCGGCACGGTGACGAATATCGACGGCAGCGAGTACGACCCGTACACGCCCGACGCCCTGGCCACGAACGGGGCGCTGCACCCGCTGATGCTGGAGGGCTTCCGCACCGGGCCGTAGGGATTGCGGCCGACTCGCCGCTCAGACTTCCGGCGTTCGTCCCTCCAACACGTCGCGCCAAAACTCCGGCACGCCTCGAAACGCCGCGTTATACGTCGACTCCAGCGGCACGTTGACGTAGCGGTCCGGCCGCAAGAACAGCGGCATGTCCGGCAGCGGCGTGCCGACGGCAGCCTGCTTGACGTAGGCGTTCGGCCGCGGCAGGGCGACGTAGGACGCCAGGCTCAGAGGCTCACCCGCGGGCACTTCGTAAGGCGCTTCGTCGAAGAGCGACCATACGGCCCCGTGCATCCCCTGGGGGTCGTGGACGCCGGGAGGAAACAGGTCCGCCAGCAGCAAATGGATGCCCAGTTCGAGCGCGGAACACGCCTTGGCGGCGAACTCCTCGACATGCTCCAGTCGATCCTTGTTCGAAGGCGAAACGATCTCCACGAGGGCCACCAATCGATGGCCAGTGACGTGACGGATCGCGAGCGTGCGCCTCCGGCTGCCCAGGGACGCGGAGGCGCTGAGGACGCGGCGCACGCGGGGCGGCGCTTCGGCGAGGGCGACGGCGAGCCCGCCGGTCGCGGGCGGCGGCGGTAAGGGCGGCGCCGCCGGCGAACTGGCGTGAAGGGTCAGGAGGTCGGCGACGTACCGGCCCGCGTGCTGCTCGCCGAGGGCGTAATAGCCGGAGGGGAGAAGGCCCCCGTTGAGGGCGTTGCGGAACTCGATAATCCAGGCGTTGTGGAAGTCGTGAAAGATGCCGGCGTCGACGCGGGTCCAGTCGTGAGCGGCCATGACAAGCCCTCCTCGGGGTGGCGGTCCGTCCCATTCTACACCGGAGGCCGCTGAGGAGAAGGACTCGTGACCGGGCCGCGAACAGTGTCCCCGCCAGGAATCGAACCTGGTCCTCGACCTTCGCAGGGTCGTGTGCCAATCCAACACACCCCGAGGACAGGATGGCAGAGACGCCGTCGGGAATCGAACCCGCACCCCCCGCTTTGCAGGCAGAGGCCCGACCATCAGTCGGCGTCGTGGGCAGCGTCCCCGCCAGGAATCGAACCTGGTCCGCGACCTTCGCAGGGTCGCGTGCTGTCCGGCACACCCCGAGGACGTTGCGAGAGTATCCCGACCTGGAGTCGAACCAGGGTCCGGGCGTTAGGACCGCCCGATGTTGTCCGTTACACCACCGGGACACACAGAGCCGACGGCTGGATTCGCGCCAGCATGAGCCGCCTTACGAGAGCGGTGCCTTTCTCAGTCGAGCCACGTCGGCGTCAGCAGGATCGCAAGGAGTCGAACCTTGTGGGGGCGGTTTTGGAGGCCGCTTGCTCTCCCGGGAGCACGATCCTGTGGGTAAGGGTGTTCGGGGGGAGTTGAACCCGCCGCCTCGGCTTTCACAGAGCCGCGTGCCAAACCGTTACACTACGAACACCATCTGTCTTTCTCCCCCCTCTCCCCTTTGGGGAGAGGGGCCGGGGGTGAGGGGTTGAGCCTCCCGCAGATTCGGGGGGGGGGG
>JBBROG010000014.1:0-58414 GCA_038229635.1 Gemmatales bacterium | reverse complement strand
TGCCGACGCAGCACCAGGGCGTCCGCTTCCGCTCGGGGCAAGACCCGGTCCTTTACCTCTCCAACCCGCCCGGCGTCGACGCCGAGGCGCGCCGCCGTATGCTCGACGGCGTCGGCGCCCTCAACCGGATGGCCGCCGACGCCTTCGGCGACCCGGAGATCAACACGCGCATCGCCCAGTACGAGATGGCCTTCCGAATGCAGACGTCGGTTCCGGACCTGACCGACCTCTCCGGCGAGACGAAGCAGACGCGGGAGATGTACGGAATCTCGGATGCCGGCGAGGACGGCGGCTTCGCGCGCAACTGCCTGTTGGCGCGGCGCCTGGCCGAGCGCGGCGTGCGCTTCGTGCAACTGTTCCACAAGGGTTGGGACCAGCACAGCAGCCTGCCGTCGCAGATCCGCGGGCAGTGCAAGGACGTCGACCGGCCATCGGCGGCGCTCGTCACGGACCTGAAAAGGCGCGGCCTGCTCGACGAGACGCTCGTCGTCTGGGGCGGCGAGTTCGGCCGCACCGTCTACAGCCAGGGGGCGCTGACGAAGGACAACTACGGCCGCGACCACCACGGCCGCTGCTTCAGCGTCTGGATGGCCGGCGGCGGGATCAGGCCGGGAATCAGCTACGGCGAGACGGACGACTACTGCTACAACGTCGTCAAGGATCCGGTCCACATTCACGATCTGAACGCGACGATTTTGCACTGCCTCGGCGTCGAACACATGCGGCTGACGTTCAAGTACCAGGGGCGCGACTTCCGCCTCACCGACGTCCACGGCGAGGTGGTCAAGGGCTTGCTGGCGTGAGCGCCCTGTCGTCCTGGCATTCGGAGCGCTTCTCATGCGCTGGCGACGTCTCACCCCGCTGCTGCTCCTCGGCCTGCTGCCGGCTCTGCTGCCCACGGCGTCGGGCACGGCATCAGCCAACACGGACGAACAGACGCTCCGGACGGCGGGCCTGCGCGGCGACCCGGCCTCTCTGCTCGCCTTCTTCCGCGCCCGCGCGCGCGAAGCTTCCTCCGACCAAATCGAAGCGCTCGTCCGCCGGCTCGGCGACGACGCCTTTCCCGCGCGCGAAGAGGCGTCGAGGGCCTTGGCGGCGCTGGCTGGCCGTGCCGTGCCGGCGCTGCGACGGGCACTCGACGCCCCCGACCCCGAGGTGCGCCGACGCGCCGACGCCTGTCTGAGGCGCATCGCCGACGACGCGCGGCCCGACCTCGTGGCCGCCGCCGCCCGCCTGTTGGCCCGTCACCGCCCGGCCGGCGCCGCGGCCGCCTTGCTCGACTGTCTCCCCGCCGTCGCCGACGACCGCGCCGTCGACGCTCTCCACGACGCCCTCGCCGCGCTCGCCGTGCGTGACGGCCGCGCCGACCCGGCCGTCGTCGCCGCGCTGGCCGACGAATCGCCCGCCCGCCGCGCCGCCGCCGGCACGGCGCTCGCCCGCGCCGCCGAGCCGACCCCGGCGGTGCGCCGCCTCCTGGCCGACGCCGACCCGCTCGTGCGCCTGCACGTCGGCCTGGCGCTGGCCGACCGCGGCGAGCGCGACGCGCTCCCGGCGCTGGTTTCCCTCCTCGACGTCCTGCCGCGCAACCGCCTTTGGCCCGTGGAGGATCTTCTTTACCGTCTCGCCGGCGGGTCGGCCCCGACGGCGGCGCCTGGCCGCACCCCGGAAGAGCGCCGCGCCTTCCGCGCCGCCTGGGGAGACTGGTACGCACGCCGCGGCGCCGACGCGGACATGGCCCGGCTTCGCCCCGAGCCGTACCTCGATCACACGCTCGTTTTGCTCCTCGACGAGGGGCGGGCGATCGAACTGGGTGCCGACGACCGCCCGCTCTGGGACGTGGCGGGGCTGGACCGACCGCTCGACGTGCAACTTCTGCCCGGAGAACGCCTCCTGGTCGCCGAGAACGGCGCGAACCGCGTCACCGAGCGCCTCCGCGGCGGCACCGTCCTTTGGCACTACGCCGTCGACGGCCCTTTCGTGGCGCAGCGGCTCGCCGACGGCCACACGTTCATCGCCACGCGCTTCGAGATGTTCGAGGTGGACCGCGACGGCGTCCGCGTCCTCAGCCATAAGAGACCCGGCCCGGAGATCATGCGGGCCACGCGCCTGCCGGACGGCGACGTCGTCTGCGTCACGAACGGCGGGCGCGGCACCGAGCAGCGCTTCGTCCGGCAGAACGCCGCCGGGGAGGAGATCCGGAGTTTTCCCGTCCGCGTCGACACTTACGGGGGGCGCCTGGACGTGCGGCCGGACGGCCGCGTTCTTGTGCCCGACCACGCAGGCGACAAGGTCGTGGAGTACGACGCCGCCGGCCGGGAGACGGCCCGGCTTTCCGCCGCCCAGCCGATCGCCGCCGTGCGCCTGGCCAACGGCAACACGCTTCTGACGTCGATGTCGCAGTGCCGGGCCGTCGAGTTGGACCCGGCGGGCAAGCAGGTCTGGGAGTATCGGTCGGTGCTGCGCGTCAACCGCGCGCTGCGGCACTGAGGTGTCCGCCCGGCAGTCGCGAGGGGTTTCTCATGCGTCGGCGCGTCTCGACGGTGCTGCTCGGCCTGGCCCTGGCGCTGGCCTCGTTCTCGCCGCTGCCCCGCGAAGGGGGCGCCGGCCGCAACGTCTCCCTTTCCGACGACCCGGCGCGCGACGCCGCCGAGGAACAGGCCCTCAACGCCGCCGTCACCAAGGGGGACGTCGGCGCCGTGCTCGATCTCCTGCGCCGCCGAACGCCGCCCGAGGAGGAGCGTCAGGCTCTCGTCGCCCTCGTCCGCGACCTGGCCGACGATTCCTTCGAGGTGCGTCAAACGGCCGCCGACGCGCTTCTCCGTCGCGGCCCGCGCGCGAGCGCTTTTCTGCGCCGAGCCGCGCGCGGAACCGACCCCGAGGCGGCTCACCGCGCCCTGGCCTGCCTGTCCGACCAGCGCCCGGACTTCGACCCGACGCTGCTGGCGTCCGCCGTCCGCCTGACCCGGCGTGCGCCTCCCGCGGACGCCGCCGCCGTTCTCCTCGGCTACTTGCCCTTCGTCGCCGACGACGCCGTTCTCGACGAGGTCCGCGCCGCCCTCGCGAGCCTCGCGGAGGGAGGCGCCGAGCCACTCCCTCGTCTCGTGCAGGCGCTGACCGACCCCGACCCGCTGCGCCGCGGCGTGTCGGCCGAGGTGCTGTGCCGCGCCGACGCCGCGTACCGGCCGCGCGTCCGCGCCCTCCTCGCCGACCCCGACGTCACGACCCGCCTTCTCGCCGCCCGCGCCTTGCTGGAGGCCGGCGAGAGGGACGCCGTCCCGGCGCTGATCGACCTCCTCGCCGAACTGCCCCCGGAAGAGCGCTGGTCGCTGGAGGATCGGCTGGCCTTCCTCGCCGAGGACGACACGCCGTCGTGCCCGCGCGACGACCGGCCCGGCACGGCCCGGCGCTGCCGCGACGCCTGGGCTGCGTGGTGGACGGCCCGTGGCGTCGGCGTCGACCTCGCCCGCCTCCGGCCGGCGCCGACGTCTCTCGGCCTGACCCTGCACGTCTGGCTCGACCTGCCGACGCTCGAAGGGGCCGTGCTGGAGCGGGCGCCCGACGGCAAGCCGCTTTGGCGGATCGACGACTTGCGCTACCCGATCTCGGCCCAGGTGCTTCCCGACGACCGCGTCGTGATCGCCGAGTACGAGACCGGGCGCGTCAGCGAGCGACGATTTTCCGGAGATCTTCTCTGGGAAAAGGCGGTCGGCGGCAACGTCGTCGCGGCGCAGCGCTTCGACGGCGGCCGCACCTTCGTCGCCTGCCGCAACCGACTCTTGGAGATAGCGCCCGACGGACAGGTGGTCGTGCGACACGTCCGGCCGGTGCGCGATGTCGTGGCGGCTCGCGTCGCCCGCAACGGCGAGGTGATCTTCCTCACGCACGACGGCGTCTGCCGCCGATTGGACGCGCGCGGGGCGGAGGTGAAGCGTTTCGCCGTCGAGGGGCCGGTGGTGATGGGCGCCGGCATCGACCTGCTGCCGGGGCGGCGCGTCCTGGTGCCGGAGCACGGCCGCGACCGCGTCGCCGAGTACGACGCCGAGGGCAACCTTCTCTGGCAGGCGGCGGTCGCGGCGCCGTCGGCGGCGCAGCGGCTGCCGAACGGCCACACGCTCGTCACCAGCACCGCGACGCACTCGGTCGTGGACGTGGACCGCGCCGGGCACACCGTCGCCGTGGAGCGCCTGGAGGCGACCCCCGTCATCGTGACGCGGCGCTGACGTCATCAGTCGACGTACAAGAACTCGTTCGCGTTCAGCAGAACGTGGCACAGCGACTCCAGCGCCAGGCGCTCCGGGTCGGCGCGTCCCGCCTCGGCGAAGTGGCGCGCCTGGGCGTCGAGGTGCGCCAGCGCCGCGCCGACCTCCGACGGCCGCGGCGACCGACTCAGCGTCCGCCGCCAAGCCTGACACACCTGGTCCGACCGATCCGACGTCTCGGCGGCGACGAGCCGCGCCAGCGCCGCACTTTGCCGATGCACGAACGGGTTATTGAGCAGAGCCAGCGCCTGCGGGGCGACCGTCGTCACGTCGCGGCGGCAGCACGGCAGCGTCGTGTCGGCGAAGTCGAACGTCGTCAGCAGCGGCGGCAACAGACCCCGCTTGGTGAAAATATAGACGCCGCGGCGCCGCTGCTGCTCCGGCGGCGACGCCTTCCACGCCGCGCCCTTCGTCGACAACCCCTCCAGCGCGCCCGACGCGATGTCCGGGGCGAAGCTCGGGCCGCCCACGCGCGCGACGTCGAGCCCGCCGGACGCCGCCAGCAGGGCGTCGCGCAGCGACTCGGCGTCGAGCCGGCGCCGCTCGGCCCGCCACCACAGGCAGTTCGCGGCGTCGGCGCGGGCGTACTCCTCCTGCCTCGGGTGGACCGAGGACTGCCGGTACGCCCGCGACAGCAAGAGGAGTTTGTGCAGCCGCTTCGTCGTCCACGCGCCGTCGACCAGCTCGGCCGCGAGCCAGTCGAGCAGTTCGGGGTGCGTCGGCTTGTCGCCGTTGAAGCCGAAGTTGTCCGGCGTGCGCGCCAGCCCCTCGCCGAAGTGGTGCTGCCAGAGGCGGTTGACCCAGACGCGCGCCGTCAGCGGGTTGCGCGCGTCCGTGACCCATTTCGCGAGTTGTAGCCTCCGGTGCGTCGTCTTCGCGCCGGGCGGCGGCGGGGACAGGGGGCGGTCGAGGGCGGGGATCATCGACTGCTGCCCCGGCTCGACGACGTCGCCGGGACGATTCGGGTCGCCCTTCTTCAAGAGGTGAATCGGCGGCACGTCGCGGCGGCGGTCGGTCCAGCCGAGGACGTCGGTGCGGAGCGTCTTCGCGTCCGGCCCGCCGAGCAGCTCGCGCGGCCCCGGCTCGATGGGGCCGGCCCAGAACGCGGCGGCCATGCGGTAGTAGTCGGTCTGCCGCACCGGGTCGAACTTGTGGTCGTGGCAGCGGGCACACTTGACCGTGATGCCGAGGAACGCCGTCGACGTCGCGTGGACCATGTCTTCGAGCCGGTCGTACTTGTACTCTTGCGGGTCGTTCGGCTCGTCATTCCACGTCCCCAAACGGATAAAGCCGGTGGCGATCAGCGTCTGTTCCGTGCGGTCCGGCAGTTCGTCGCCGGCGAGCTGCGCCGTCGCGAAGCGGTCGTAGGGCAGGTCGTCGTTGAAGGCGCGGACGACCCAGTCGCGGTACTTCCAGACGTGCGGCAACACCTGGTCGCGCTCGTAGCCGCACGTCTCGGCGTAGCGGACGACGTCGAGCCAGTGGCGGCCCCAGCGCTCGCCGTAGTGCGGCGAGGCGAGCAACTTGTCGACGAGGCGCTCGTAGGCGTCGGGCCGCGCGTCGGCGGCGAACGCCTCGACGTCCTCGAACGACGGCGGCAGGCCGAGCAAGTCGTGGGAGAGGCGGCGGACGAGCGTGCGCCGGTCGGCGGGGGGAGCCATCGTCCAGCCGCGCTCGTCCAGTTTGGCGAGGAGGAAGGCGTCGACCGGGTTGGCGGCGCCGCTCGCGACGGGGACGGGAGGACGGCGGACGGGTTGCAGCGACCACCAGTCGCGGCCGGCGCGGCGGTCGGTCGTCTTCGCGAACGAGTCGCGGGCCTCGTCCTGGGGGCGGGCGGCGCCGCACACGAAGAGAAGGGCGACGACGGAGAGGAGCAGAGATTTCATGGCACTTCGCCGGTCGGGTCGTGGGGCGAGGAGACTCGATCATAACGCGGCGGCGGCGCGACGTCCACGGAGGGGCTGAGGCTCCCGGCCCGCGTCTCCCCGAACGAGGGGATGTCCGCTGACAGGCGACTACTCTCCCACTCCGACAAGGGGGATGGGTCCGAGGGAGCAGCCATCAATGACGTTCGCGTTGCCGTTGAGTTCGATGGCCCTGCCATCCTTGAACGCGCCAATCGCCAATCCCTGAATCGTGACGCCGTCCGCAGTGACCGTCAGGCCGTTCGCGCCCGCGATGTACTCGCCGTCGATGGTGATCCAGGTTCCCGGCCCGTTCGGCCCGCCCTGCGAGAAACCGTCGATCCGCATGGGCTGGGTGATGGTGGGCAGAGCCCCTAGGCTGGCGTTGAGGATGATGGGCGGTGACAGGCCGTAACTGCCGATGTGGAACGCGACGGTGTCGTTCGACCCGCCGTTCGCCTGCGTGATCGCCCAGCGCAGCGTGCCCGCGGACCCGTCATCCCGGTTTGACGTGACAAGCCACGTCGATAGCACCCGACGGTCTTCGAGCGCTTCCACGCCGGGACGGAAGCGCGCCGCCCGCCTTGCGGTCCCCGTGGCCGGGGACGACGCCGCGAAGGAATTCCTCAGCCAACGCGGCCAGCGGCTGCTCGACATGGCGACATCTCCTGGGGATCGGCAAAGGGATAACGCGGGCGTCTGCCCAGGGGCTTCTTGACCCGCGCTCTCCTCAACCCTCGTCGTTCGAGGAACACTACCTATCCCCCTTCCGTTTCGTCAAGCATTTTTCCAACTTTTTCCCTGACGAATTGCGAAGACTTGCGGTAGGAGGACACGGCGTCCGTCGCAGGCCGGCGGCTTGCCGCTTCGCGCCGCGCGGGCGCGAAGCAGCAAGCCGGGGTGGTCACGCGGCGACGCAGACCTCTTCGGCCGCCTCGACGCGCTTCTGGGCCGCGTCGACGAGGCCGCGGAAGAGTTGGATGTCGAGCCCCGACGCCGTCGCCGACGCCGGCTGCCACTGGACGCCGACGCAGAACCAGCGGTCGTTCTCGGCCTCGATCGCCTCGACGACGCCGTCCAGCGCGCGGGCGCCCACGCGGAAGCCGCGGCCGACCTTCTGCACCGCCTTGCGGTGCTCGCTGTTGACGATCACCTCGCCCTCGCCGTACAGCTCGCACATGCGCGTGTCGGGCGTCAGGGCGATGGCGTGGCGCAGGCCGCGCTCCGGCGGGTGGCGGTGCTGCAGCGCCTCGGGCAGCTCGCGCGGCAGGTCGGTGAACAGCGTGCCGCGGTAGGTGCCGTTGAGGACGTGCATGCCGCTGTCGATGGCGAGGAGCGGCAACTCGTGGTCCTCGCACCAGCGGATGATCGCCTCGGCCTCGGCGGTCTGCCGCGGCGTGGGCGACGCGGGCGGGGCCACGATGACGGCGTCGACGCCTTCGAGGAGGTGGCCCCACGGCCGGCCGTGGGCGCCCTCGCCGAGGAGCACCGGCGTCGCGCCGGCGGCGGCGACGACGGCGCTGTAACCTGCCATCCACAGGCCGCAGCCGTGGCGCTCGTCGCCCGCCTTGCCGTCCGAGCCGAAAATGCCGATGCGAAGCGTGGGCTGAGTAGTGGACATGGGGGACTCCTTTCCCTGATGAAAGACCGCGTCGGCTCGGCCGTGTCGCCCTGCAACCCTCCCGGCAGGTCACGGCCCGCGCCGGACAAGTGGGGGGAATTATAACTCGCCCTCCCCCGATTGCTAGCGCAAAGTGCCGATTTTTTCTCCCCCGCTCCCGCCCCGCCTTCGGTTGACGTTGCCGGAGGCGCGACCTAGCCTGACTCGGTCGCCCGCCGTCGGAGAGGCCGCCGTGCAACCGAACGACCCGAAGTCCTACCTGCACCGCATCAGCCACAAGCGCATCGACCCGCCGGCGGTGACGGGCGCGACCGGCGTCACGCGGCTGATCGACGAGGCGTTCCTGTCCTACAACGCCGGCCGGCTGCGCGAGGCGTGCCGGCTGTTCGCCTCGAAGATGCTCGCCGACGACACGGTGGTCGGCCTGTCGCTGTCCGGCGCCCTGACGCCGGCCGGCCTGGGCGCCTCCTGCCTGGTGCCGCTCGTCGAGGCCGGCTTCGTCGACTGGGTCGTGAGCACCGGCGCCAACCTCTACCACGACACCCACTTCGCCCTCGGCATGGACATGCACCAGGCGCGGCCGGGGCTGGACGACCTGGAGCTGCGCGACAACCAGATCATCCGCATTTACGACATCGTCTTCGACTACGAAAACCTCCTTGGCACCGACCGCTTCTACCGCACCCTCTGCCGCGCCGCGCCGTTCCAGAAGACCTTCGGGACCGCCGAACTCCACTACCTGGCCGGCAAGTACCTGGCGGCGCGCGAGGACGAGGCGGGCCGCACGGGGCGCAGCCTGATGGCGGCGGCGTACCGCCACGGCGTCCCCCTCTTCACCTCGTCGCCGGGCGATAGCTCGATCGGCATGAACCTGGCGGCGCTGCAGCTCGAAGGGTCGGCGTTGAAGATCGACCCGCTGCGCGACGTGAACCAGAGCGCCGCCCTGGTCTGGGACGCGAAGAAGGCGGGCAAGAGCGCCGTCTTCATCCTCGGCGGCGGCTCGCCGAAGAACTTCATGCTCCAGACCGAGCCGCAGATCCAGGAAGTCCTCGGCCTGGAGGAGAGCGGGCACGACTACTTCTTGCAAGTCACCGACGCCCGGCCCGACACCGGCGGGTTGTCCGGCGCCACGCCGCAGGAGGCGATGACCTGGGGCAAGGTCGACCCGGCTCAACTGCCCGACACGGTGACGTGCTACCTTGACTCGACAGTGGCGCTGCCGCTCCTGACCGCCTACGCGCTGGCCAACCGCGCCCCGCGGACGCCGCGCCGGCTGATGGACCGGCTCGACGATGTGATGAAGGCGCTGGAGACGGCGTATAAGGAGAAGGGCCGGCCCAAGGACTGATCGACCCAGAGGGCCTGTTGTTTCAGCGGAAGAAGTCGACATGGCACGCATCCAGCAGTTACCCCCGTCCGTCGTCACCAAGATCGCGGCCGGCGAGGTCATCGAGCGCCCGGCGAGCGTCGTCAAGGAACTGCTCGAAAACGCCGTCGACGCCGGCGCCACCCGCGTCGACGTCGAGGTCGAGCAGGGCGGCCTGGAGATGATCCGCGTCGTCGACAACGGCTGCGGCATCCCGGCCGACGACCTGCCGCTCGTCTTCGCCAGCCACGCCACGAGCAAGCTCAGCAACGCCGACGACCTGTTCCGCATCGGCACGCTCGGCTTCCGCGGCGAGGCGATGGCGTCGATCGGCGGCGTCGCCCAGGTGCTGTTGCAGTCGCGCCCCGGCGGCGCGCCCCACGGCGCCGAAGTGACCTGCCACGGCGGCGACCTCTCGCCGGCCAAGGCGTGGAACGGCGCCGCCGGCACGCGCATTCAAGTACGACACCTGTTCTTCAATACTCCGGTACGGCGTAAATTCCTGCGCACGCCCGGCACCGAGATGGGACACCTCTGCGAGACGTTTACGCGGCTGGCGCTGTCGCACCCGTCGATCCACTGGACGCTGCGGCACAACGGCAAGGGCGTCTACGAGGTGCCGGCGTCGGCGGGGCTGGCGGAGCGGGTCGGGCTGTTCTTCGGGCACGAGGTGCGCGACCAGCTCTACGAGGTGGAGGAGCGGCGCGGCGCGGTGTGGCTGCGCGGCTTCATCGCCGACCCGGCGTGCGAGCGCGGCAACGGCAGGACGCAATACCTGTTCGTCAACGGCCGCTGGGTGCGCGACCGCAGCCTGGGCCACGCCCTCCAGGAAGGCTACCGCGGCCTGCTCATGACGGGGCGTTACGCGGTCGCCTTCCTCTTCCTCGACCTGCCGCCCGACCAGGTCGACGTCAACGTGCATCCGACGAAGGCCGAGGTGCGCTTCCGCGACGGGCAGGCGCTGTACCACCTCGTCTTCAACGCCGTGAGGGAGCGGCTGCGGGCGGAAAACCTGACGCCGCGCTTGCAGGTGCCGACGGCGCCGCCGATGCCCGCGCCGACGCAATCCTCCGGCGCCGGGACGCTGTGGGCGCGGCCGCCGGAGATGTCGGCCGAGGCGACGCGCCTGCCGGACCCGCCGGCCGCCGAGTCTTCGGTCCTCAGTCCTCCGTCCTCAGCACCTGACGTCCCTCCCGCGCCGTCGCCGCCCGCCGAGGCGCCGCCGGTCCGCGCCGAAGACCTGCCTCCCCTCGGCACGTTCAAGGCGATCCAACTCTACGACTCCTATTTGGTGCTGGAGACGCCCGAGGGAATGCTGGTGATCGACCAGCACGCCTTGCACGAACGCATTCTGTACGAGCACCTGAAGCGGCGCCTGCGCGACGGCCCGCCGGAGACGCAACGGTTGCTGATCCCCGAGCCGGTGGAGCTGTCGGCGGACCAGGCGGCGCGGGCGCTGGAGAACCGCGAGGCGCTGGCGGAAATGGGCCTCGGCGTGGAAGACTTCGGCGGCGGGACGGTCCTCCTCACAAGCTACCCGACCATCCTCGGCCGCCGCTCGCCGCGCGAGATCTTCAAGGCGGTGGTCGATTACCTCATGGCGAAGGACCGCCTGCCGACGCGCGAGGTGCTGCTGAACGACCTGCTCAGCCTGATGGCGTGTCACTCGGCGGTGCGCGCCGGCGACCGGCTGACGCCGGAGCAGATGGCGGCGCTCCTGGGGCAGCGCGACGTGGCGGACAACACGCACCACTGCCCGCACGGCCGGCCGACGGCCCTGCTGTTCAGCCGGCAGGAGTTGGAGAAGCAGTTCCGCCGGGTGTGACGCCGCCGCGCATTTCGTCGAGGACCGCCTGCTCGTCCTTCTCCAGGTGCGGCACCCCCAGGCAGTAGAACACGCCGGCCGCGACCAGCGCCGGCACCGTCAGCAACATGCCCCAAAAAAGATCGCCGGTCAGGTCGGACGCCGCCCCTATCAGCAGGGGCGACGGGATGTCTCCCAGGAGGTGGATGAGGAGGACGTTGAGCGCGACGGCGGCGGCCCGCAGGCGCGGAGCCGCCACGTTCACCAGGATGGTGTTCGACGGCCCGTAGTTCATCAGCGCCAGGCAGAGGCCGAGGAAGATGCTGCCGAAGATCCACAAAGGGGGGCGAACGAGGACGGCGGCGAGGATGAACGGCGCCGCCAGCAGCATCGACACCCCACACAGCCAGAAGTAGGCGCCGCGCACGCGCTTCGTCAGGAATTCCCCGAGGACGCCGCCGAGCGGCGTCCCGATCAACGAGCTGAGCAGCACCACCACGCCCAGCCACTGGTTCGCCTGCGTCTTGTCCATGTCGCGCGCCTTGGCGAGGAAGCTCGGCGTCCAGTACTGGAGCCCGCCCAGCGCGAACGTGAACAGTGCCATGCCCAGCGTGTTGTATAGGTAGGAACGGTTGCGCAGCAGCGCCGCGTAATGAGACCAGGAGAGCGAGAGGTTTTCGTAGCGCTTTCGGTCCTCCTCGCTGACGTCCTCGGTGCCGCCGCGCTTCGGCTCGGGCAGGGCCAGCGCGGCCAGGGCTACCAGCAAGCCGGGCAGACCGACCACGTAGAACGCCGCCCGCCAGCCGTACCACCCCTCGACGGCGCCGCCGACGCCGTAGCCCAGACCAGCCCCCAGGGGCGTTGCCAGATAGAAGATCGTCAGAGCGCGGTTGCGTTGGGTACTCGGGAACAGGTCGGAGATGACCACGGGGGCCAGCACGGCGTAGGTCGCCTCGCCGACGCCCATGACGCCGCGCGCCGCCAGCGCCAGGCCGAACGTGTGGGCCAGGCCCGTGCCGCAGGTCGCCAGGCTCCAGACGCCCACGCCCAGCGCCATCAGGTGCCGCCGCTGCATCCGGCCCTCCAGCCAGCAGACGGCGAAGCTGAACGCCATGTAGCTGCCGAGGAAGGCGGTGGATAGCAGGCCGCGCTGCGTGTCGTTGAGGTCGAGTTCGTCGCCCATCGGTTGGAGCACCGCCGCCAGGATGTAGCGGTCGATGTAGTTGAGCAGGTTCATGGCGGTCAGCGTCGCCAGGGCGACGTAGGCCGCCCGCGGCGAGGGCGTGGCACGTTCCATCACGTCGACATCCTTTCCGAAAGAGCCCGGAGCGAGGGCGGACCGATCCCTCGCTCGCGCTGCGGGCTAGTGTATCCGATTCTCCATAAGATGCTCGCAACGCAACCGCCCTCTCCCAGGGTCCACCTCCCATGTCGGCGCCGGTCCTCGAAGTCGTCCGCCTGCACAAGCGCTACGGCGGCCGTGTGGCCTTGCACTCGATCAATTTCGCCGTCGAAGAGGGCGACTTCTTCGGCCTGCTCGGCCCCAACGGCGCCGGCAAGACGACGCTCCTGTCGATCGTCTCCGGCCTGCTCCCGGCGACCTCCGGCGAGGCGCGCGTCCTCGGCCGCACGCTGCGCGCCTCCGACCTCGACCTGCGCCGCCACATCGGCATCGTGCCGCAGGAGTTAGCGCTGTACGGCGAGTTGAGCGCCCGCGAAAATCTGCATTTCTTCGGCGAGTTGTACGGCCTGCGCGGCGCCGACCTCACCGCCCGCGTCGGCGAAGTGCTGTCGGTCGTCGGCCTGTCGGACCGGGCAGACGGGCGCGTCGACACCTTCTCCGGCGGCATGAAGCGGCGCTTGAATCTCGGCGCGGCGCTGGTGCATCGGCCGAAGCTGCTTTTGCTCGACGAGCCGACCGTCGGCGTCGACCCGCAGTCGCGCAACCACATCTTCGAGGGGGTGCGCCGCCTCAACGCGGAGGGGATGACGGTCGTCTACACGAGCCACTACATGGAGGAGGTGCAGGCGCTGTGCCGGCACGTCGGCATCATCGACCACGGCAAGCTGGTGGCCTGCGACGCGCTGTCCGACCTGCTGCGGCGGGCGAGCGGCGTCATCCGCTTCCGCGCCGGCCCGCTGACGCCGGCCTTGCGCGAGCGGTTGGCTCATCTTCCGGGGGCGCGCCTGGTCGACGGCGACGGCGAGCAACGGGAATTGGCGTGCGGCGACGTCAAGGCGACGCTGGCGCAACTCCTCGCGGCGCTCAACGAGAGCGGCGCCGATTTGCACGGCCTGGAAACCGAGGAGCCGAACCTGGAGCGCGTGTTCTTCGACCTGACGCACAAGGCGCTGCGGGACTGACGGCGGACGCGTGGTGGCGCTGAAGATGATCCGCTCCGGGGCGCTGGCGACGGCGGATGACGTGCGCCGCTTCCAGCGCGAGGCCGAGGCGTCCGTGAAGTCGCCTCGGGTTGCCGGGGGAGACTTCACGGGCGGGCCGCAGCGCCGAACTCGCGCTATAGAGGACAAACAACCCCATAGTTCCGACGGCCTTACGAGCGCCCCTCGCCCGGGGGCGCGAGACAGGGAGGGACCGACCCATGACACGTCGCCGCGCCGTGACTCTGGTTGAAATACTCGTCGTCATCGGCATTCTCGCCGTCCTGATGGCCCTCCTGATTCCGGCCGTCCTGAAGGCGCGTGAGGCCGGCCTCCGCGCCCAGAGCATGAACAACCTCAAGCAGATCATCCTCGGGACTCATTCCTTCGCGGCCGCGTACGACGGCCACTTACCCTCCTCGGCTCCGGACCCGAGCCGAGGCGGAGAGGAGTCCCTGGCCCTCTTCGAGAGATTGGCTCCTCACGTCGACCGGCCCTATTTCGAGGAATTGACCCGCGAACGAGAGATACTCGTGATCAAATGGCTCCACAGCCCCGCGGACCCCACCATTGGCGATGCCATCCTAAACAAGGAACTCGTGTCGAGCTACGCCGCCAATGCAATCGCCTTCCAGACGGGATCGCGGTTGCCGGCGAGCTTTACGGACGGCACATCCACAACGATCGCGTTCGCCGAACACTATTCCTACGACTGCCAGGGCTCCACCTTCGCCGCCGGCCAACTAAGCGTTTTCCCCCGGTTGCCTCGACGCGCCACGTTCGCGGATACAGTCGACGTGCGGCCCGAGACGACGGGGGCGCCTCCGGTGAGCCGGCCGAGCCGACCCGGCGTCACCTTCCAGGTCGCCCCGGCCCGCAAGGACTGCGACCCGGCGCTCCCCCAGACGCCGCACCCCGGCGGCATGCTCGCGGCCCTCGGCGACGGCAGTGTGCGTGTCCTGGCCAAGGGCATGGCGCCCGAAACGTTCTGGGCCGCCGTCACGCCGTCCGGGGGCGAGGTCCTGGGGGACGACTGGTAGCCCGTTTTCCGCGAGGGCACATTTCGACGCCCTACGCCGCCGCGACGATTTCCTCAAGCTGCTGAAGGAACGGGACGCCAAGCGTTGACGAGGTACGGACGGCTGGCCCCCGCAGGAGGCTCAATCACGGCAGGAAGTCGTCGACCGTTTGCTCGCCACCAGGAGCGACACCGCACGGATGGTGCAGGGCGTTCGTTCCGTATCCGCCTGCGTGATGACGATGCCGAACCCGGACTCCAATTCCTCCACCAGCTCGACCATGTCCAACTCGGCCCAGAAGAATTCGAGGTCGTCGTCCGGCAACAGCTTCTGTGTGGGATACGCCATGTGCTTGGCGAACACCCGCCGCACCCGGACCGGCACCTCGGAGTCCAGCGCACAGGTCGCGAAGTATCGGGAAACCAACTCCTCGTCCGACACCGGCTCGCGAGTCGCCAACTCCGCCTCGTATTCCCGTCCTCGACGCAGGTTCGGGTCGAGCCGCCACACGAGTAGCCAGACGAGCCCGGCGAGAACCGCGAACCCGACGCACGCCCACACCGAGCGCCCTCCGCGACCCAACGACCAACGGCTTCTGCCGCCGCAGCTAAGCACGACAAACCGTCATTCGCGCGGCCGATCTGCTACCGTGTCCGATTCGGCGGCTTCGCTCCTCATGCTCTGCCCCCAGGCGATCCAGAACGAGGTTTCCGGGAGTCCGTGATCCTCGCGATTGGCCCCGCCGGCATCCAGGGGCACCTGCCATTCGTTCCGGCGCATCGACACCACGAACTCGTCGGGCAGGCGGACGGCATGGCACTCGACATAATGCGACAAGCCCTCCGGCCAGACCCACTCTCCGTCGGTCAGACACCGGCTGCCCATGTTCTCATCCAGAACCCCGCACTTGAACCGGCAGTAAGAAATGCCTCTCCATTGATTGTAAGTCCGCCCGTCTCGCAGGTAAGCCGTGATCAGACTCCGCTCCTCTTCGCACCAATTCGGGCAGACCAACGACGTCGGATCGGGGAAGCGGTCGTCTTTGGGGTATGAATATTTCGGAATCGGCCGCCAGTAGCCCACACCCCTCAATGCCGGTTGACGGGCAAGGTTATCGGTGAGCCGCCTGGCGAGGTCGTCGGGGAGCAAAGGCTGAATTTCCGAAGTGTTCGCTCCGTTCGCCACATCGCGCAACAGCCCCATGACTTCACGCTCGGTCACGATTCGCCTATCATACATCCGGAGTACTACGGCCACCCTCTGCCTATCGGCGACACTGAGCATCTGAACCTTCCTCGCCGAACTTGATATTTGCGTGCGAAGTCTCGCACACTCTCACGGGGACGCTTCGCATCCTATCGCAGGACCGCACCGCACGGCCCCCATCCTAAGACTGAATCCTGCCCGACGATCACCACGTTCCGGTGAGCCGCCGGCATTACGCGAGCGGCTCGTTTCGGCTACGGCGCCTTGTTCGGCAGTGAGGAATCCGTGGCACTACGGCAGCACCAACAATGCCAGGGCCGGATCCGCCGCGAACGCCTGTACGTCCGCCAGCCGCGCACGCAGCAGGGCCGTAACCGCCGTCGGCCCGTTCCCGACGCGCACCCAGATCACCTTTGGCGGAGGGCCGTGCAACAGCGCCAGGTGCCGGAAGTCCGAGTCCTTCGACACCACCATCAGCCCCCATCCCGCCGCATAGTGCCAGACTGTCAGGTCATCGGCACCCAGGAGGCCCACACTCTCGACGTGTTCGGAGCCGGGATACTCGGCCGCCAACAGCAGCACCAGCCGGCGCGACAGGTTCTGGTCGAACAGGAGACTCATACCCGAAGCCGCCGCTCGCGGTCGGCCGCGAACGCCAGGCACGCGCGCACGTCCTCGGCGGTCAGCTCGGGGAAGTCGGCCAGCACCTCCTCGACGGTCATGCCCCCCGCGAGGTACTCCAGCACGTCCTGCACCGTGATCCGCATGCCACGGACGCACGGCTGGCCGCTCCGCTTGCCCGGCTCGATCGTGATCAGGTGTGTGTAGTTCATACCGCGAGGCTACACCGTCTGCCCTTAGACGTCAACGACCTCTCTTTCTCGCCTATCTACCGTGTTCAGTTGCCGGTCCACGCTTGGTGCGGCGTCGTCATGGCAGGAAGTCGTCGACCGCGACCCGGCCGACCTCGACGCCGTCGAGGACGACCGGGACCGTCTCCCCGCGCCGGTAGTCCTGGCGGCGGCCGAAGTCCGGCGTGTCGGTCGGCCCCGACGGCTCGGTGTAGACTTCCACCTGACCTTCCACGAGATTGACGATCCAGTAAACCGAGATGCGGCCGCGTGCGTAAGTGCGCTTCTTCACGCCCCGGTCGCGCGCCAATGTGGCATCCGTGACCTCGACAAGCATCCCCACGTCGGCCGGGCCGGGGTGGCGGGCGTCATACTGATCCAGGACGCCCCGCATGACGACGACGTCCGGCTCCGGCTCGCCGTCGCCCAGAGTAACCGGCTCTTGCGAGTCCACGAGCCAGCCGGGGGGCAACAGCGGACGCAGCGCCTCCCGCAAGCGGCGAGTCGCCGCGCTGTGAGGGGGATTCTTAGACATTTTCGGCACCAGAACGCCTTCGAGCAACTCGACCGGGTCATCGTCGGTCAGAATGCCGGTGCGGATCATTTCGTGGTACTGGTGGACGGTCAGCGGCCAGACCGGCTCGCAGGGGAGGGCCGGCGGCGGGCGAAGCGATGGCGAGGGAGGGGCAAGGCTCGCGGGCATGGAATTCTCCTCGGGTTCAAGCCAGGTTCGCCGGGGCCGGGAACTGACGGCCCAACTCGCGCACGCGGCCATGCACGCGCTCCAGGACAGCGGCGTCGGACGGGCTGCTTAGCACCTCGCCGATCCAGCCGGCGATCGTCCGCATCTCGTCCTCGCGCATGCCGCGCGTCGTCAGCGCCGGCGTGCCGATGCGGACGCCCGACGGGTCGAGCGGCGGACGCACGTCGAACGGGATCTTGTTCTTGTTCACCGTGATGCCGGCCTTGTCCAGCGCCTCCTCGGCGACCTTGCCCGTCACGCCGCGCGAGGCGACGTCGACCAGCACCATGTGGTTGTCCGTGCCGCCGGAGACGAGGCGGAAGCCGAGCCGCGTCAACTCGAAGGCCAGCGTCCGCGCGTTGGCGACGACCTGGGCGGCGTAAGAGCGGAAGTCCGGCCGCAGCGCCTCGGCGAACGCGACCGCCTTCGCCGCGATGACGTGCATCAGCGGGCCGCCCTGGATGCCGGGGAAGACCGACGAGTTGATGCCTTTGAGGCCGGCCTTCTTGCACAGCACGAAGCCGCCGCGCGGGCCGCGCAGCGTCTTGTGCGTCGTCGAGGTGACGTAGTCGGCCAGCGGCACCGGACTGCCGTGCTGCCCACCGGCGACGAGGCCCGCCACGTGCGCCATGTCGACCATGAAAAGGGCCTTGACGTCGTCGCAGACCTCCTTGAAGGAGGCGAAATCGATCTCGCGCGGGTAAGCGCTGGCGCCGGCGACGACCAGCTTTGGCCGGTGCTCGCGCGCCAGCCGCGCGACCTGGTCGAAGTCGATGCGCTCGTCGTCCTTGCGGACGCCGTAGCCGGCGATCTTGTAGAGCTTGCCGGAGAAGTTGAGGTGCATCCCGTGCGTCAGGTGCCCGCCGTGGGCAAGGTCCATCGCCAGGATGGTGTCGCCCGGCTGCAGGCAGGCGAAGTAAACGGCCATGTTCGCCTGGGCGCCGGAGTGCGGCTGGACGTTGGCCTCCTCGGCGTCGAAGAGCTTCTTGACGCGGTCGAGGGCGAGCCTCTCGGCTTGATCGACGTACTCGCAGCCGCCGTAGTAGCGGCGCCCGGGGTAACCCTCGGCGTACTTGTTGGTCAGTTCGGAGCCCTGGGCGACCATGACGGCGGCGCTGGCGTAGTTCTCCGAGGCGATCATTTCGAGTCCTTCTTGCTGGCGCCGGCGCTCGCCCTGGATCGCCTGCCACACTTCGGGGTCCGCTCGCTTCAACAGGTTCATCGGCCACCTCGTCAGGGGGAGCCGCTCGCGGCGGCGAAGACCAGCCGTCATTATAGTTCGACGTCGGCCGAAGGCGACGCCGCGAGGGATTCCGGGGGTGCGCTGCGCGACCCCCGGAACACTATCTGGCCCTAAAGATGGCTGGTCGTGCGAACTCATTGGCTTCACCTCCTGCGAATCTGCCGCGGGATGCGTGTCCTCACTCGGGACAATTCTATCCGGCAGTTGCGGACTCCCGCAAGTGCGCCTGAAGCCTGATCAGGGTAACTCCTTATGTCGCAAAAGCATGTCCGGCATGCCAAGCGCACCTGCATCCACACGCAAAGACCAAACGCGATTTCCCCCTAAATTCCTGGCTGCATAGGTACTTGCGGAAACCTATATTCGCACCTTTGCCACGTTTTCGCACGCCCTCTACGCTTTGCCGTGTACGATACCGTGACAGGATGATAGAATTGGAAGCAGGTAGCGGAGGGGGCAAAGCAACGGCGGAGCAGTTGACGACAGGGTGACTGTAAGAAAGGTCGGGGCAACCTCGCCGCGTTGCCGAGCTTGAGGTGCCTCGCCACCATTACAATTGCCTCAAACGCCGTCGCTGCGGGCAGCCGACTCAATGGTTACTGCGGCCGTAAACGGCCAGCCTGTCAAAACTGGAGAACACATGAACTCCGTAAGACGATTACTGGCACGTATGCTTGGCCGGGGAGGAGCGGAAGGGCCTTCGAGGCCTCTCACGCAAACTTATGAAACTCTTTACGAATCCCACGCCAAGGCGATGCCGACGGATGAGGCCGTGGGGGCCGGGAATTTCGATCTCATCGGTAGGATCGAGTTAGATCTGCTCTTGATGGAGGGGTTGAAGCCGGAACACACACTCGTAGATTTCGGCTGCGGCAACGGCCGGTTAGCCGTGCATGCCATACCTGCCCTGGTGGGAGGTTCCTACATCGGAATCGACATCTCAGAAACTTTCCTCCAAGGAGCACAGCACCGGGTCCGGGAAAGGGTTCCTGTGCCACCTTGCGGTGTCGCCTGGATGAGGCAAACAACGCCGCGCTTTCCTCTTGAAGACAATAGCGTCGATATGATCTGCGCGTTCTCCGTCTTCACCCACATGGAGCATGAGGACAGCTATCGATACCTCAAGGAGGCGTCGCGCGTCGTGCGGGCGGGCGGCCGGTTCATCTTCTCATGTCTCCCGATGAACTTAAAGGGTACTCACGACGTCTTCTTGGCCGAAGCCTCGATCGACCTGCAAACCCGGTGGAATCGCCCACGGAACATTACAACCTCCATCGACTTCATGACTGAGGTGGCCCGGCTGGCCGGCTGGACGCCGCTGCGCTGGTATAAGGGCGACGAGCCGAACATCGGGAGAGGGAACGGCGAAATGCGGTGTCTCGGACAGTCATCCTGTGTACTCGAGGTGACGAAAGGATCGACGTGACCGTTACTGTGGAGGCGACGTTTCTCTCGCACCAGCCTGTCAACATAGGCTTGACTATTAGGAAATCCTTTCCTGCTCTCCTCCTCCTGTTCGGTAATAAGCCCGATACGAGATAAAGGAGACTTTATGCGTATATACTTTGCGATGACCGAGGAAGATTCGACGAGATCAACGAGCTACTGGGCCGGCCGCACCGCAGGCGCCGGCCAATACATGACGTTTATTCGTTCCGTCGCGCCGAAGGGGCCATCGCCCCGCGGCACCGCGCCGCGGGGCGATGGCCTTAGACGCCGACTTCAGCCGGCGCGCCCGCGATTACCTCTTGGCGGCCGTTCCCATTCTCGCCGTGGTGCGGCGCGAGCCGCGTGTGGCCGTTCCCTTCGGGGATCTGATGGCGACCTTCCGCGCCGGACGGGGGCGCGGCGTCGCTCTGGCGCGCGCTGCGGCCACCCTTACGCCCGGCCTCGCGTGCTTCCTCGGGCGTGAATTGGTGAGCGGTGCCCCGCTGATGGGCCGCCTGGCCACCCTTGCGCCCGGCCTCACGCGCCTCCTCCGGCGTGAACTCATGGGCCGTGCCCTTCGCGTGGGCGGCCTTGCCCCCCTTGCTGGCGATCTCACGCTGCTTCCGCGGGTCCATTCCGGCGAACCCACGCCTGCTTTTTTCGGCCATGATGGTTATCTCTCAATGGGCAACCCTTGAGCCTCGTCTCGCAGGGTCGGCGACCCTGTCACAGGGAGTGAGTAGGGGCAAATCGAGTGCCAGCGCCGGCGGTTCCGGCGTTCCGGCGTCATATCGGCACTCATAAATGCGACCGACGGGCTCCCGTAGCCGGAGTCGAGGTCGGGCTCCGCAAAGACGTGCTCAGCAACGGGAAAAGAATCGCTTGCGGGTTCGCTCCCGCGCCAGGCGAAGCGCGGCCGAGAAACAGCGCGCGTGAGGGATCAAGCGTACAGACGATAATCGATGCCCGGAAAAATGTTGTGCCGCCGTTCGATTTCGGCGAGCCAGGGCTCGTCGATCTCGCTCGTCCTCAACTGCTCGTAGAGGTGGTTGAAGTTGAGCACGTGGACGCGGGTGCGCTCGCGCGCGTACTCGACCATCGTGCCGGTCTTGATGATGAACGCCCAGTCGCTCGACTGCGCCAGAAGCAACTCCCGCGCCATTTGGTTGAGCGCCCGGCGGCGCAGCGGCGCGGGGTCGTGGTTGAGCCGCGCCGCCTCGGTCATGCGGTCGGCCAGCTCGTGCAGGTGCGGGTAGATCCAGTCGTTTGTCCCCTCCAGCCACACCTCGCAGTAACCCTTGTAGCCCCAGCTCGACAGCGTCGGCTGCGCCACCTGGTTGCGCGGGTGGAGGGCGAGGTACTCCGGCACCGTGATCGCCTTGACGGTCTGCTGGTCGTAACAGAGTTTGCGGAGGAGGAAATTGATCCAGTCCGGCCCCTCGAACCACCAGTGGCCGTACAACTCGGCGTCGTAGGGGGCGACGACGAGCGGCGGCCGCCCGTCCATGCCGCCGGCGAGCCACTCGACCTGCTTCTCGCGGTTGAACAGGAAGTTGCCGGCGTGCTCGGCGGCCTTCTCCAGGGCGGCGCGCGGGTCGTACGGCTCCTTGTGCGTGCCGACGCCGGTGATCTTGTGGTACTTGATGCCGAGGTTGCTGCGGATGCCGTTCTGGTGCAGGTGCGGCTTGAGGTAGTCGTAGTCGAGGTCGAAGCCGACGTCGCGGTAGAATTCGCGGTAGTTAGAGTCGCCGGGGTAGCCCTCGACGGCGCTCCAGACCTGCTTGGACGACTCGGCGTCGCGCGCGAGTGCCGCGACGCCGCTTTTGGGACAAAGGATAGGCGCATAAACGCCGTGGCGCGGCCGCGGCTCGGCGAACAGGACGGCGTGGCTGTCGACGAAGAAGTAGCGGAGGCCGGCGTCGCGCAGCAACTCGTCGATGCCGGGGGCGTAGCCGCACTCCGGCAGCCAGATCCCCTGCGGCCGGCGGCCGAAGTGGCGCTCGAACTCGCGGGCGCCGATCTCGACCTGAGCCCGCGCGGCGGCGGGGTTAGTCATCAGCGGCAGGAAGCCGTGCGTGGCGGCGCAGGTCATCAACTCCAACTTGCCCGCGTCGAAAAAGCGGCGGAAGCCCGCGAGGAGGTTGTTGCCGTACTGCTCGACGAAGACCTCGCGCGCCCGCGTGAAGCGCCGGTGATACATCAGGGCGAGGGAGTGGAACTCCGGCTGCCAGCGGGTGCGCTCGATCTCCTTGTTCGCGAGGGCGATGAGGTTGTCGACGTGGCGGACGTAGCGGTACTGCAGCAGCGGGTCGTCGAGCATGGCGGCGAGCGTCGGCGTCACCGACAGGGTCATGCGCCAGTCGACGCCGTCGCGCTCGAGGCCGTCGAAGACGTCGAGCAGCGGGACATACGTCTCGGTGATCGCCTCGTAGAGCCAATCCTCTTCGAGGAAGTCGTCGTACTCGGGGTGGCGGACGAACGGCAGGTGGGCGTGCAAGACCAGGGCCAGGTAGCCGACCGGCATCTCGTTCCGTCCTCCGCGGGGAGCCTGGGCAGGGAGCGATGCTGCTTGTGGTTTACGACCTCGGCGGCGGCGCTTCAAGGGAGCGGGCCGGCCGCGGGCGACGAGGTCGGGTCGGCGGCTGACTGAGGAAGAATCGGCTCTCTCACTTCAGGATTGGTTGCGTTTGAGGCGCCGCGACTTCCTCCAGGAACGCGATCAACTCGCGAATCGGACCCGCCGACCGGAGGGCTTCCAGGTCACGGTCGCCCAGGGCTTTCACGAGGGCCTTGACGCGGCGCGGGCCTCCCGCCCGCGCCGACAATTGCGACAGCGCTTCCTTGGGGTTGTCGCGGGCGAGAAGGAGCCGTTCGGCCGAGCCCTCTCCGGGAAAGACCTTCCGGAAGAGGTCCGGCGCCTGGAAAAACAGGATTTCCGTCGTCGGAATCAGCAGAATCACTTTGAAGGGCACTCCGGGCGAGACCATCTCCATCAGATCTTCCGCGCTTCGCCGCCTTTCCCGGACGGCCGCCTCTTCGACAGAATCCGTGTCCACGAGGACCGCCACGGGCTTTTGGCGCGTGATGAGCAAGGAACGCGCGAGGGAAATGAGACTGTGTGGGCCGCCGGACGGAACAAGAGGTACGACCGCCAGAAGCTCCTTGGGGAGCAATCGCTTGAGGAGGTCCACCTCGAGCGCCCCTTCGACAACGACGTACGCATTCATGGGACGTCTCCTGATGCGGCATTATAATCGGGCGACCCGAAATCCACGCACGCGCGGTACTTGACCCGCAACACGGCGCAGATGTTCTTCCCTCGCAGGACGTGCTCCACTTCCTCGCCGGTCCAGAGCAGGATGGCCTGTGGCAAGGCGAAATGGGCGAGTTGGATGGCGGGCGCGGTAAACCCCCGACGGCTGAACAGCAGGCCGACGGTGCCGGCGGGGCGGCGCAGCAGCTGGTTGCGGAGCTTGGCGATTGGCGCGATCGCGAGATCGCCCGCCTCGTCCTTGCTCTCCACCAGGCAATACAGCCCGCCGGCGCAGACGGACCCATCGATCTGCTCTACCTCCTCGCCGAAGAGTTTCACCGGGTAGGGCCATCGCACCTGGGCTTTGTCCAATTCAAAGGCACGCAAGATCAGGTACTCGAATGCCTTTCCGACATCCCATCCGGGGGTGTCGCCCTCCTTGATCGCTTTCCACAGGCTCCGCAGTCCTTTCCCGTCGAGCTTCTTGATCGTGGCTTCGCATTCCGCCGGCGTTGGCATCGGCAACCTCCCGCGTCTTTCCCTGAAGATCGGCTGCCCGTGCTGGCATCGTACCACCTCTGATCGCCCGCGCGAACGGACTTCGGGCGCTTCCCGCCTCCGTCATCCCATCCTCAGCTGCTCTTGCCCGTTACAATGGAAGAGAGAATACTCCGCCCCGGCGGCGCCTGACGCCGGGCGCGCGGCCCCTTACCTGGCGAGGACCCCATGAGTACGACGCAGCCCGACACCGACCGTCAGCAGAGCTTCGCCGAGACGGCCATGCGGCTCAGCGGCAAGAGCGAGGAGGAGGCCCAACGCCTCGGCGCGGTCGACAAGGCCGACGAGCAGGTCGAGCATATGTTCGCCCCGCAATACCAGACCGCCAATAGCCCCGTTCACAAGGCCGTCTGGGACAAGCGCGTCCCGCTGGAACTGTTCGCCGTGCCGCCCTTGCCCGCCGCGCACCCCTGCGACGCCGCCATGCAGCGCTCCCTCGACGTCGTCCGTCGCCACCGCGAGGCCGGCACCGTCTGCGACGAGCACAACAAGGTGTCGACGACCGTCCTCGGCGACCTCGCCGCCGCCGGCTACTGGGGCCTGCTCATCGACCCGAAGTTCGGCGGGCAGGGCGCCCCGTTCCAGCGCTTCACGAATTTCCTGACCAAGATCGCCACGCAGGACGCCACCTGCGCCGGCCTGGCGAGCGTCCACGGCTGCATCGGCGCCGTCGACCCGGTGCGCACCTTCGGCACGCCCGAGCAGAAGGCGCGCTTCCTGCCGAAACTCGCCAGCGGCGAGGCGCTGTCCGCCTTCGCCCTCACCGAGCCGGGCGCCGGCTCCGACCTGACCGCCCTGCGCACGAAAGCGGTCCGCGACGGCGACGATTACGTCGTCAGCGGCGAGAAGCTGTTCATTACCAACGCGGTGCCCGGCCGCACCATCGGCCTCGTCGTCAAGATCGACGACCGGCCGGCCGTGCTGATCGCCGAGTTGCCGCCCGAGGAGAACGACCAGTTCCGCATGGTGCGCTATGGCCTGTACGCCCTCAAGCACACCTGGAACCGCGGGCTGACGTTCAACGGCCTGCGCGTGCCGAAGGACAACCTCCTCGTCCCGAAGCAGGGCGACGGCCTGACGATCGCCTACCACGGCCTGAACCTGGGCCGGCTGTCGCTGTGCGCCACGGCGTCGGGGACGATGCGGGCGCTGCTGGCGAACATCCTCCCCTGGGCCGACTTCCGCAAGACCTACGGCGCCGCCATCGCCACGCGCGAGCTGGTCAAGCGCCGCGTCGCCCGCCTCGCCGGCCTGATCGTCGCCAGCGACGCCCTGGTGTCGTGGGGCAGCTGGCTGATCGATCAGGGATATCGCGGCGAGCTGGAGTGCATTATCGCCAAGATCTTCGGCAGCGAGGCGCAGAAGGAAGCGGCCATCGAGCTGTTCATGAAGACGCACGGCGGGCGGTCGTTCCTGCACGGCCACGTCTTCGGCGACAACGTCCACGAGTTGCTGGCGCCGTGCATCTACGAGGGCGAGGGCGAAATCCTCGGCCTGGCGTTCTTCAAGTCGCTGGTGAAGGAGCACGGCCGCGCCTTCTTCGAGCCGATCGGCAAGCGCTTGCAGGAGGCCGGCATCAAGAACCCGAACCTGAAGAACCCGGCGCACCTGTGGGCGCTGCGCAAGGAGTTCGGCGCCTACGCGAAGTGGCTGGCCGGCGAGAAGCTCGGCCGCAAGGAGAGGCAGGCGTCGCCGGCGACCGACCCGCGCCTCGCGAACCATGTGGCGTTCGCGCAAGACCTGTTCGGCCGCTTCGCCGCGGAGGTCTCCGGGGCGATGAGCAAGCACCAGCTGAAGCTCGCCGACCGACAGTGCCGCATGGCGGAGCTGTCGTCGCGGGTGCAGGACGCGGTCACGATCCTGGTGACGGCTCTGCACGCCCACGGCAAGAAGGACGAGGTGACGACCGACGCCGCCGACGTCGTCTGCCAGGACCTGCGGCGGAAGCTGACCGGCGAGCGGCCGTCGGATGCCTACTTCCGCGACGTGTCGCGGCTGGCGGACAAGGTGATCGGCGGCGGCTTCGACGCCCTCGCCGGCTCGCCGGTCGCGGAGATCCTGATGAAGTATTGAGAGGTCCTCTTCGCCCGTAATTCGTGGAGGGGCTGCCATGCTCTCCGTCGCCGAAATCCGCAAGGCCAACGAGGAACTGGCCCGCCAGATCAACGACGAGGCGCGGCGCGACCCGACGTCGCCCTACGCCGGCAAGTTCGTGGGCATCGCGAACGGCCAGGTGGTCGCCGTCGGGGATAACTGGGATCAGATGGGGCGCCGTCTGCGTGTGGCGGAGCCGGACCCTGCTAAGACCTTGTGCCTCGAAGCAGGCGGCGATGGCGGCGCGGCCGAAGAGTTCTGGCTGACTCCCCAGCAAGAGGAGCGCCTGAGTCGGTTTAGCGAGGTGCGTAAGATCAACGAGGATCTGGCCCGGAAGATCAACGCGGAGGCGCGGCGCGACCCGACGTCGCCCTACGCGGGAAAAATCGTCGGGATCGCGAACGGCCAAGTCGTCGTCGTCGCCGACGATTGGGACGAAGTGAGGAGGCGCCTTGACGAAGTCGAGCCCGAGCCGCTGAAGTGCTTTTGCGTCGAGGCGAGCGTGGACTACGATCAAGTTTATGAGATAGGAGAATTCTTTTAATGCCGCGGACGGTTTGGCCGCTCCGCCTGGGCCGGCCCCTCGTCGAGGTGGTGCTGACGGATGGCGCGACCGGACAGCAACTCGTCCGCCATCTCCTCGCCGACACGGGAGGCGGAAGCATGGGCTCCCCCTTCGAGTTGCTCCTCGGCGCACGCGACTGTGTGACGTGTGGGGGCGTGCCCTTACAGTCCGTCATCCTCGGCCGCGCTTACCAGGGTGCAAATCAAGTCTATGAAATCCGCGTGCGAATTCCAGCCTTGGGCTTCGATCAGCAGCTTCCGGCGGCGGCCGTGGCATCGCCCGCGCGAGGTTTCCACGGCATCGCTTGTTTCCCGTTCCTCAACCGCTTCACCTACGGCAACTTCGGCGATCCGAATCAGTTCGGACTCGAAGTGTGACAACCAGGTCGTCGGCTCAGCGCGGACCGCCGACCCGCCCGCCACGCGCCCCCCTGCGCCGGTCGCGTCGCTCGCGCGAAGACGCCGAGCCCCGGCGCGTCACCGGGCGCGCGCTTCCGCCCCCGCCAAGGCACCCTCTTCGTCGGAGCCGAGCCGCGCGTCGGCCAGGTCGACGCGCATGCCGACGTCGTGCTCGCGGTAGCCGAGCTGCCCGTAGAACGGCACCAGCCGGTCGAAGCAGCTCAGAATCACCTTGTAGCAGCCGATCTTGCGGGCCTGCTCGGTCGCGTGGCACACGAGGGCGCGGCCGACGCCGTGGCCGCGGTAGTCGGCGTGGACGGCCACGTCTTCGACGTGCCCCACCTTGCCGCCGCGGTGGATGAACTTCGGCTCGACCAGGAGCGACGTCGTGCCGACCACGCGGCCGTCGATCACGGCCACATAGGTGCGGACCCCCGACCGCAGCCGGGCGCGAAACACCTCGGCCGCCTCCTCGAAGGTCAGGTCGACGTCCGCCAGCGCGCTCAACGACTCCAGGAAGCCCCGACCCAGGTCGGGACCCGTCATTTCACGAATCTGCATGATGTTAAGCCTCTCCGCCGGCCCGGAAAGGGGGAGACGTGGGGGGACGCTTCACTGTCCCGGGGCCGGTGGAAGGATAATACCACGCCGGCGGCGCCGAAGGGAAGACAAATCCGTCAAAATCGGCAGGGTCGCGTGCGCGGATTCGGGTCGTCGGAGTATTGCGCCCCGTTCACGGGGCTTTTCGCGCGGCGGCGTAGGCCCGGCATTCCTGCCGGGCCTTTCGCCCCGTGGTCCGTTCACTTGGCGCGCAACAGGCTGGTAACGGCGGCGACGACGTCGGGCTGGACCTCGAAGGGCGCGGGGTGCGAGCCCGACGTGTCGATGAAGCGGACGACGCGCATGACCTCGGTGATGGCCGCGGAGATGTTGCACAGGACGACCCGTCCCCCGGCGGCCTTGACGCGCTGGTGCAGCGCCAGCAGCGGGCGGAAGCCGACGGTCGACAGGAATTCGACGGCGGCGAAGTCGACGACGACCCGGCCGGCGCCGCTGCGGTCGAGCGCCGCGCCGAACTCGGCGGTCAGGCGGTCGGCAAGCTCATCGCCGCGCACCTCCTTCGCGGTGAGGGTCAGGACCAGGACGACGTCGCTGCGCACAGGGCTCTGAGGTTCTTCGGACATGGCACGACGGGGGTTGGTTCTCGGCTCGGGAATTTCCACCACGCGGTGAGTGTAGCGAATCGCCGGGCGAAACACAAACCCCAAGGCGACTCCGTTACCGGCGCCGGCCTCAGCGCCGGCGCTTGTCGAGAAGGCGGTTGAACAGCGGCGGGTGGTCCGGCCCGTAGCGCGTGCCGAACTTCTCGAAGCGCTCCTCGCGGTCGAGCTCGTACTGCGTGTACCACTGCCGCCCGTAGGTGCCCCACAGAAACAGCGGCGGCTCGGGGTAGTTGTAGCGGGTCGAGAACGGCTCGCCGTCGTAGGGGACGTAGGCCCCCGGACGGCTGGCGCGGCCCGCGTCGAACCCCCAGTGCATCGTCGTCTGGGCGCGTCCCGCACCCGGCAACGCCAGAAACGCGGCGACGACTCCCGCCGCCAGCGCGGCGCGCGGCATGAGCTTGTGCATGATTCCCTCGGTGCAATCGGGCCGGTCCCGGAGCGGGACGGATTGATGGGGGCGAGGAACTCTTCAAGAGTTTAGCGCGCGGACGGCCCGCGTGCGGCCCGGGGGGAAGGCGTGCTGGCTGGGAATTCACGAAAGGAATGCGGCCAGTGCGGGATATGACGGCCGGCGCGGCGCTGCCGACGGCGGATTGTCACATTGGCCTCACGACGGTTACGGCCGTCCGGCCGGGCTCGCGTCTGGGGCCGACTTACTTCTCCCCGAAGCAGAAGACGGCGCCCTTCTGTGTGCCGATCACAAGGCGGCCGCCGCCCACCGCCGGCGACGCGGAGACCGGCGCGCCGAGGTCGAACTTGGTGAGCTGCGTCCCCTTTTTCAGGTCGAGTACATACAGGCGATGGTCCAGCGACGCGGCGAAGACGCGGCCGCCGACGACCACCGGCGAGCTGTCGACGCGGTTGTCGGT
Organism: Gemmatales bacterium; assembly: GCA_038229635.1. Lineage (GTDB taxonomy): Bacteria > Planctomycetota > Planctomycetia > Gemmatales > Gemmataceae > DATFNV01. Next base: position 29,629 of record JBBROG010000014.1, on the reverse strand, counting down.
CAGGAAGCTCCACACTGGCTTGCCGGTCGCCCGCTCCAGGGCGTAGACGCGGCGGTCGCGGCTGCCGACGACGACGAACTTGTCCGTCACCGCCGCCGAGGCGTAGAACGGTTGCGCCCGCTTCTCCGCCTCGAAGGTCCAGACGACCTTGCCCTGCTTCCAGTCGACCGCCAGCACCTGGTTGCTCATCGTGCCTACGTAGACGAAATCGCCGTCGACCGCCGCCGTCGCGCCGACCGGCCCGCCCAGCTCGACCGCCGACAACTCCTTGCCCTTCGCCGTGTCGATGACGTGCAGCGAGCTGTCGCAGCCGGCGACGAAGGTGCGCTCCCCCGTCACCGCCGGCGAGCCGTTGACGCGGTCCTGCGTCGTGTGCCTCCACAGCAATTTGCCGTCTTTCGACAGGCAATAGAGGTTGCCGTCATCGGAGCCGACCAGGACGCTGTCGCCGGCGAAGTTGGCGCCGGAGTTGATCTCGCCGTCGGTCTTGTGCGCCCAGCGCTTCTTGCCGTTCGCCGCCTCGACGCAGTGGAAGACGCCGTCGGCGTCGCCGACGTAGACGTTGCCGTCGCGGACGCTGACCGGCGCCTTGATCGGGCCGGCCTTGTAGGTCCACTTTTCCTTGCCGGTCGCCAGGTCCAGGGCGAAGAGTCGGCCGTCGAGCGAGCCGACGAAGACGCGGTCGCCGACGACGGCGGCGGTGCCCTCGACGCTCGGCGGGTCGTTGGGGTTGATCGGGGTCGGCTCGAATTTCCAGAGCAGTTCGAGCTTTTCGGGGAGCGCCGCCGTGGCGACGCCCTGTTGCAGCGGGTTGCCGCGGAAGATGGGCCAGTCGGCGGCGAACAGCGCGGGCGGCGTCAGCAGGACGGCGAGTAAGACGAGACGTGACATGGCACATATCCTCGACATGCTCCCCTCTCCCCTTGGGGGAGAGGGGCCGGGGGTGAGGGATTGAGCCTCCTGTGGGTTCGCCCCTCACCCCCAACCCCTCTCCCCGAAGGGGAGAGGGGGGCACGGTTCACAGCGCCGCCTCGTAGAGCGACAACAATTCCGCCTCCGACACCGGCCGCGGGTTGAAGCGCCCCGTCCACTGCCGCGCCGCCTCGTCGGCCAGCACCGGCAGAATGCCCGCGCTGACGCCGCACTCCGTCAGCCGCGTCGGCAGGCGGGCCGCGTGCAGCAACTCCGTCACGCGCCGGGCGACCGCCTCCGCCGCCACGCCGACGTCGCCGTTGACCAGGCCCGCCTCGTGCGCCAGGTCGCCGTACAGGTCGCCGACCGCCGCCCCGTTGAAGCGGACCACGTGCGGCAGCACGACGCCGATGGCGACGCCGTGCGTGATGCCGTAGTGCGCCGTCAGCGGGTTCGCCAGGGCATGCGCGGCGCCGAGCATCGCGTACTCGATGGCGGCGCCGGCGAAGTGGGCGCCGACCTGCATCGCCCCGCGCGCTTGCAGGTTTCCGGGGTCGCGCAGCACCGCCGCCAGGTTCGGCTCCAGCAGCCGCCACGCCTCGCGGGCGAACGTCTGAGCCAGCGGGTTGCGCTTCGTACACACATACGATTCGACGGCGTGGGCGAGGGCGTCGATGCCGGTGACCGCTGTCACCTTCGCCGGCTGCGACACGGTCAGCTCGGGGTCGAGCAGCGCGACGCGGAACGCCGCCTTGCGGTCGCCGCAGGCCATTTTCATGTGCGTGCGCTCGTCGGCGATGAGCGCGTACGACTGCGCCTCGCTGCCGGTGCCGGCTGTCGTCGGCACGCCGACCGAGGGGAGCATCGGCTTCGTCGCCTTGCCGAATCCCTTATAGTCGGCCATGCGGCCGCCGTTGGTGTAGAGGAAATTGATCCCCTTGGCGCAGTCCATCGCGCTGCCGCCGCCGACCGCGACGAGGAAGTCGATGTCGTGGCGCCGCGCCAGCTCCAGCCCCCGGCCGACGTGGCGGTCGCTCGGGTTCTCCTCGACGCCCTCGAAGACGAAGGCTTCCGCCCCGGCCTCGCGCAGGGAGCCGAGCGCCCGTTGCGGGTGGCCGGCCCCCTTGAGTCCGGGGTCGGTGACGAGGAGGACGCGCCGCCCGCCCGCCTCGCGCACAAGCTCGCCCAGGCGGGCCAACGTGCCGGCGCCGAAGACGACGCGCGTCAGCGGGTGATAGTCGAAGGAGGGCAGGGAGTCGGCTCGCGCCGACGGGCGAGGACTCCCGATCGCGCTGGCCACGGTCGTCGCCTTCATGAGGGATCTCGTCACATCCGGCGGAGGGCGGGAAGGGCGGCGGTTGGCCCGCGGCCCGGACAGCCGGAGGCGCGGGGAGGCGGAGGACATTGCCTCGATCTATTCTACGCGGCCGCGCCCGTTGCCGGAATAGCGTCCGGCGCGACACCTGCCATTCCGGCGGGGTGTCACACGCGCGTGTGGGGGTGTCAGGGGGTGTCACGGGGGTGTCAAAGGCACCGCCTAAACCGTGACACCCCTCCGCCTAGCGCCTTCACACCGCCAGCATGGCGTCGTGCTGGAAGGCGCGGGCGCGGAACAGGAAGTCGACGATGCTCCCCTCGTGCGGTTGGAGCCAGTTCAGCGCGATCGTCTTGATGGCGCCGAGGTTCAGCCGGTCGATGTGCGTCGCGTCGACCAGCGCCTTTTGGAACTTCTTGTCGCGCGTGATCGCCGAGCAGACGAGCGTCGGCCCGATGGCGTCGAGCATCTGGTCCTGCGGGCACTCGACGACGGTGCAGAACGGGAACATGTACTCCTTCTTGGCGATGGCCGGCGCCGGCGAGTCGCACAGGGCGACGACCGGCCGCAGGTAGGCGCAGCGCTCGCGCTTGACGAGGCGCGGGCCGTACTGACCGGTCATGTCGTGGACGCCGGATTCCTTCAGGTCGGCCTCGATGGCGGACCAGACGCCCTCGGCCTGGCCGGCGACGGTGAAGGCGGCGAGCGACGACTTCGGGTCCTCCGGCGGCAGCGGTTCGGCGGGTCCCATGCGGGCGGCGAGGGCCTCGGCGATCTTGCGGCCGTGGCGCGGCGTCCAGATGCCGGAACAATTGATGCAGCCGCGGCCGCTGTTGACGAAGACGCTGTCGGCCATGACGTCGAGGTACTTCTCCCAGTTGTCGGCCTCGTCGTCGCCGAGGAGGATCTTGCTGAAGCCGGGGCCGTGCGCCTGGACGCGCGGGTTGCCCTTGTACTGCTCGACGGTGGCGCTGCCGCCGAAGATGAGGTTGCGCGGGCTGTGCTGCAAGACGGCGGCGCCGACGTCGCCGAGGCCGGGGTAGATGGCGATGGCCTGCTTCGGCACGCCGGCCTCGGCGAACGCCGACGCCATGCGGTACGGCGTCCACGGCTCCTGCGGACCCGGTTTGAGGACAAGGCCGACCTGCATCGGGATGATCGGCAGCCAGAGCGTATGCACGCCAGGCGAGTTGCTCGGCAGCACCAGGCCGAGGACCGGCGATTGCGCCTGGTAGCTGATCGGCACGCCGCGCGCCTCGATGCCGTGGCCGCGACTGAGGACCTCCAAATCCAGGCCGCGCGTGAGGGCGTCGAGGATCTTGTCCATGTTGCTCAACACGAAGTTGTTCTTCTCCATGTTGAAGCGGCACATGTGCTCGGGCAGGCCGGTGGTGGCGGACTGCTGGCGGACGAACTGCTCGGGCGTCTGCGTGCCGTCGCCGAGGGGCAACTCGGCGGTGGCGAACAGCTCGCCGGCCTTCTTGGCCTTCTGGAGCAGGTCTTTGATGGGGATCTCGCGGAGGACGTCGCGGGCGCGCTGGGCGAAGCGCATGTCGCGCTCGACGAGGGCGGCGTTGGCGCGGCTGACCTCGCAGAGCACCTCGCCGGTGGCGAAGTGAACGACTTTATCGAGGTCGAGGCTCTTGTAAGGCTCGCCCCAGCGCGACACCGGGATGTGGATCATCGGAGAATTCCTCGGGGGGTTAACGGGTCTTCCGGGGGCGCCGGGCCAGTACGCTCTTGACCCAGAGGGCGTCGGCCTTACGGGCGCGGGGGGTCAGCGGCTCGTCGTAGGGTAATTCCGTGTCGTAGCTCCCCTCGTCGTAAGCGCGATCGGCACAAGGCTTGAGCCCCAGGGCCACGGCGGACACGTCGGCCGCCAGCGGCACCGGGACGTCCGGCAGCGGGTCCCGGAGCGAGAACGTCCAGAGACCGGCGCGCGGGTATTCCCACGCCCGGCAGGCCATCACATAGTAATCGGCCCCGCGGGGCGGCGGGTCGCCCAGCGGCAACCGGGTTCCCCCCCTCAAGAGGTCGATTTCGACGAGGCTAATCCGGTTGGCGAGGCAGTGGCCGCGTTTGTGCAGGTAAGACTGACGGTCGTCGCCGGCCCTCTTGTTCGACGGACTCAACACCTCGATGACGGTGACGATACGACTCTCTTCGCGGTCGATCAGCAGGACCGACTTGATCGTCTCGCGCTCGACCTCGGGGAGGACGATGGTGGCCGGGGCCGCTTCGGCGGCCGCGCCCGCCGGCGGTTTTTCCCACCCCGGCCGCTCGCGGACGAGGACGTCGGGCTCAATCCTGCGCCAGCGCACGCCGACTTCCGGCCCCTGAAAGGTGGCGTAAATGTCCATGTGAGCGCGATACCGGGGCGGCAGGCGCGCGTTGAGCTGGGCCCGGATTGCCGTAAGCAGAGTCGTGTGGAACTCCTTCCAGTAACCGGACGATTCGATGTACGGGTCCATCCCCGGAAACGGCGACGGCATCGCTCCCCTCCTGTTATTCGGACGGCCGCGCGGCCAGGACGTCTCGCACCCAGGCCGCGTCCTCGTCCCGCGGGCGGGGCTTGAGGGGCTCGCCGTAAGGCAGGCCGTCGGCATACCTCCCCTCGTCGTAGGCGCGGTCCACACAGCGCCGGAGGTTGAGGGGCGTATCGCCCAACTCCCTCGTCACCGGCACGGGGACTTCCGGCAAGGGATCACGGATCCCGAACGTCCAGAAGTCGGCGATCGGGAAATCCCAGGAGCGGGAAACCATGACGTAGTAGTCGCTGACGTCCGGCTGCCGCTTCCCGAGCGGGGGGCGTCTCCCTCCCCGGAGTAAGTCGATCTCAACAAAACTGACCGGGCTCGCGAGGTAGCCGCTCCGCCTTTCGAGATATAAAGAACGGTCGTTGCCGCTCTTCTTGTTCGAGGGGCTGAGGAGTTCCAAGACCGTGACGACTCGTTTGGCTCGCACGTCCTCAACCTTGATGTACCTGCGCTTCCTGCGCTCGAGGCGGGGCAGGACGATCGTCGCCGGGGCGGCGACGGCGGCCGCGCCCTTCGCCGCCCGTCCGCCCACGCCTTCCTCGCGGACGTAGACGTCCGGCTCGCCGGCCCGCGCCCGCCCGCGCGACTCCGCCTCCCGGGTCCAGACGTACAACTCCGTCGACGCGACATAACCTTTCGGCAGGCGCGCGTTCAACTCGGCGCGAATGGCGGACAGCGTGCTGCCGTGGAAGTCGCCCCACTCCCCCGTCGATTCGATGTACGGGTCCATCCCCGGAAACGGCGACGGCATCGCTCCCCTCCTCTTATCCCTTGCGTCGCGCGGCCAGCACGTCTCGCACCCAGGCCACGTCCCGCTTGCGCGGCCGCGGCGTCAACGGCCGGTCGTAGGGCAGTCGGCCGTAACGGCCTTCGTCGTAGGCCCGGTCGGCACACGCCTTGAGCGGTAACACGACCTCGTCCGCGCCGGGGGCCAGGGGGACCGGCACGTCCGGGAGAGGCTCGCGCAACCCGAACGACCAGTACCCGGCCTTCGGGTACTCCCAACTCCGGCAGACCATGACGTAATATTCGTCCTCCCCGGGGGGCTGCTCGCGCAACGGCAGGCGCCGCCCCGCGCGGAGCAAGTCGATTTCGATCAGGCTGACGCCGTTCGTCACGTATTCCGACCGCTTCCGAAGGTAAGCCTGCCGTTCGTCGCCCGCGGCCTTGTTGGTCGGGCTCAAGACCTCGACGGCCGTGACGACGCGGTTGGCGTCCCGGTCGACGATCTGGACGCGCTTCCTGCGCCGGCGGGCCACGAGCGGCAGAGAGACGGTCGCGGGCGCGGCGATCACCGCAGTCGCCGCGGCAGGCCACTCGCCCTCCCCGGCATCCCCCACATACACGTCCGGCGCAACCTGTCGCCGCCCCTTCTCACCCGAACCCTCGACGAGGACGTACTGGTCGATCTCGGCTAAATAGCGACTCGGGAGGCGCTCGTTGAGGACGGCGCGCATGATCCCCGCCAAGCCGCCGCGGAAGTCCCCCCAGCGGCCCGACGACTCGATGTACGGGTCCATCCCCGGAAACGGCGACGGCATGACTCCCCTCCTATTATCCCTGGCGTCGCGCGGCCAGCACGTCCTGTATCCAGACGACGTCCCGTTTCCGCACGCGCGGCGACAGCAGCCGGTCGTAGTCGAGCTTCTCGGCGTAGCGCGCCCCGTCGTAGACCCGGTCGGCGCAGGCCCGCAGCGGCAGGCGGACCTCGGGGACGTCGCGCGTCACGGGCACGGGCACTTCCGGCAGGGGGGCACGGAGGTCGAAGCCGTAGAAGCCGGCCTCGGGGAACCGCCAGGCGCGACAAACCATCACGTAATAGTCGCGGACCTCCTTCGGCGGGTCGCCGAGCGGAAGCCGCCGCCCCCCCCGGAGCAGGTCAATCTCGACGAAACTCACGTCGCTCGCGAGGTATTCGCCTCGTTTCAAGAGGTAGGAAGCCCGGTCCCTCCCGGCTTCCTTGTTCGACGGACTCAACACTTCAAGCACGGTGACGATACGGTGCGACGCCAGGTCCTCGATTTTCACGTACTTTCGCCTCTTCTTCGCCGCCCGGAGCAGGATGGTCTCCGGGTCCGCGAAGGCGACCGCGGCGGCCGAACCCTTCTTGCCGCGCGACCGCTCGGTCACGTACACGTCGGGCTCCCGGACCCGTTCCCCCTCGCCGAGTCCGGGTCTTTGCACCCAGACGTGCAAATCCATCGTGGCCGCGAAGCCGCGGGGGAGCCGCGCGTTGAGGTCGTCCCGAATGGCGACGACCATGCTCCCATGAAACTCCGGGAAATACCCGCTCGACTCGATGTACGGGTCCATCCCCGGAAACGGCGACGGCACGGCTCGCCTCCTTGGGTCAATACACGCCCACGGTCGTCGTCGCCGCGAAGGCGCGGAACGGCTTCACGCCGCTGACGCCGTCCCACGGGTACTTGTCGTAGGGCTTCTCGCGCACGCCCTCGTCGCGCTCCATGAAGCGCGGCACGAAGATCTCCTTCGTCAGCGTTGTCAGCATGACGCGCCCTTCCTGGCCGTGGCCGACCACCTTGTCGTAGTCGTCGAAATCGACCACCTCGACGACGGCGCGCGGCTGCGGGGCGTAGTAGCTGATCTTGTAGCCGTCCGCGGCCTTCGGCATGTCGGCGGCGGCGAGGCCCATGAGCGTATTGCCGTAGGTCGGCGCGATGTAGATCCCCTGCCCCAGGTACTCCTCGATGGCGAAGCGGATCCACTGCGACGTCATCTCGGTGCCGCCGCAGAAGACGCCCGTCACGCCCTTCGCCGCCAGCGTCGTGCCGTCCTTCTCCAGCCGGCCGCACAGGGCGTCGAGCAGCTTCGGCGTCGTGAACATGCACTTGATCTCGTGGTTCGCCGACAGTACCGTCAGCGCCTGGTCGACGACGTGTTCCTGGTACGCCTTGAGGTGCTCCATCCACCCCTTCTTGATGAGCTTGACGACCCAGCGCGGGTCGAGGTCGACGCAGAAGCAGATGCCGCCGCGGAACTGGCACAGGTGTTCGACGGCGAGGCGCAGCCGGCGCGGGCCGGACGGGCCGAGCATCAGCCAGTTGCTCCCCTTCGGGAAAGACTTCTCCGGCAGCGTCTCGCTGAACATCTCGTAGTCGGTCCAGTGGTCCTCGACGACGACGCGGCTCTTGGGGATGCCGGTGGTGCCGCCGGTCTCGAAGACGTAGATCGGCTTGTCCTGGAGCGCCTTCGGGACCCAGCGGCGCACGGGTCCGCCGCGCAGCCAGTCGTCCTCGAAGTGGCCGAACAATTTGAGGTCGTCGAAGCCCTTGACGTCCTTGAGCGGGTCGAACGTAAACGATTTCGCCTTCTCCAGCCAGAAGGGCGTGCCGGTATCGGGGCTGAAGTGCCAGCAGACGACGTCGCGCACCTGGGCGTCGAGCCGCTCGCGGGCCTGCTTGACCTGGGCGTCGAGGGAGGGTGTCGTGCTCATGTCGGGAGCGGTTCTCCGTAGAGGATGTACCAGTTCTTTTCCGCCTTCTCGCGCAGGGCGGGGACGGCCAGCATCGGGGCCATCGTGTCCTTCAACTTGCGGATCACGATCTCCTTGTCGATCTGGGGCTTGAGCGTGCGGAGGTCGTCAAAATCCTTGTCGCGCGCGCTGTTCAGTTTGCTCAGGAAGACGTCGTAAACGTCGACCAGGGCGACCTGGAGTTGGCCGAAGGACGCCTGCGTATGGACCCGGTTTTCCCAGCCCATCGGTAAGTAGTGGCGCTGGAAGTGGCCGAGTTCCAGCCCGTACTGCTGGGCGAGTTCGTCGAGCATCTTGTGCTGCGACCGGATTTCCGGAGGGACCTCGTCGACGACGTCGATGTCCTGGGTCCGGCGCAACAGATAGCCCGCGAGGATCAGGGCCACGGACCCGCCGATGGTGATGCGGACCGGGCGAAAAATTTGGGTGCCTACCTGCCGCAGGTACTCGCGAATCGTCTCGGGCCGTGTGACGTCCATAACGCGCCTCATCAGGGAGGGGAAGCCGCGGTCGCACTCCCAGGGGCCTCGGCAGATCGCCTCGATTTCCTCGCCGACGGGGCTGCGCGACAGCCACTCCGCCACGCGCTCCTCATGCCAGTAGTGCCGCAACGCCTTGAGGCTGTCGCGGATCAAAAGCCGGGTCCGATAATCCAGATCGCCGGAAACGACCTGCGCTTCGACGGCCTCCGCGAGGTCGTGCGGGTCGACGTGGGTGCGCTCCAGGGCGAGGGTCCAGAGATCCTTGGTGTGTGCGATCATGGTTGAACCATTGCTAAGCCGCAAGCGGCTACTTCGAGGAGATCGCGTACAGGTGCTTATCGCCGACGAGATACAAGACGCCGTTCGCCGCGACCGGCGCCGCCTTGATCGGCTCGTCCATCTCGACCTTGGCGACGCGCTTTTTCTCCTTGCCGTGGGCGTAGACGTGGACGGTCCCCTGGTCGTCGCCGACGTACACCTTGCCGTCCGCCCACAGCGCCGTCCCCCACACGGCGGCCTTCAGGTCTTCCTCCCAGTAGTGCTGCCCCGTCTCGGCGTCGAGGCAGTGCAGGAAGCCTTCCAACTCGGGGATGTAGAGGAGCCCGTCGTGGATCACCGGGGCGCTGATCGTCCGGCCGAAGAGGTAGTCGCGGTCGCCCCCGGCCGGCGCCGGCCCGCCGTAGTGCCAGACGACGGCGCTGTTCGGGTTCGGCTTGCCCTTCGCCAGCTCGGCCGACACGTCGCCCGCCTTCGTGGCATCGACACACCAGAGATGGCCGACGCCGGGGGCGTTCTCGGGGTTCTGGCCGACGGCGGTGTAGACCTTGTCGTCGTGGACGACCGGCGCGAGCAGGTAGCTCTTCGTTCCCTTGCCGGCCGGCTTGAAGACGGCGTCCTTGGGGTTGCAGTCGAACTTCCAGAGCAACTTGCCCGTCGCCGGCTCGAAGGCGTACAGCCAGCCGTCGCCGCCGGGAAAGATCACCTGCGGCGTCCCCTTCACGACGGCGTAGGCCGGACTCGCCCACTGCCCCTCCATCACTTCCTTGCCGGGGGAACTGTCCTTCCACTTCACCTTGCCGGTCTTCTTGTCGACGGCGACGAAGCTCGGGGCGTCGGGCTCGGGGAACTTCTCCTCCTCGCCGCCGACGCGGCCGTTGCCGGTGACGACGAAGACGAGGTCGCCGACGACGAGCGGGGCACTGAAGGAGACGTAGCACGGCTGGATCTTCAACTCCTTCATCATGTCGAGCGTCCAGACGACCTTGCCCTCGGCCGTCGCGCAGACCAACTCGGCGGCGGGGGCAAGGTAGTAGAGGCGGTCGCCCTCGACGGCCGGCGTCGACAGCAGGCCGTCGTCCTTCGCCTGCGTGACGACGTCCGGCGGCGGCATCTCGTGCGTGAGCTGCCAGAGGAACTTGCCGCTCGTCTCGTCGAAGCACATCAGGACGGCTTTTTCGCCCTTGTCCTTCGGGTCGCGCGGCTTCTGGTTGTTGGTGGCGACGTAGACCCTGCCGCCCGCGACGGCCGGCGGGACGTAGCCGCGCGTGCCGAGGTCGGCGACCCATTTGACGTTCTTCGGACCGCCCTTGCCGACCTTCCACTCGGTCGGCAGGTCCTTGGCGGTCCGGTTGACGTTGTTGCGCGACGACGAGTCGCCGGCGGGCTTTTCCGCCGTGACCGCCGGGAGGACGCAGAGGGCGACGAGCAGCGCCGTCGTCACGAGGCGCGAGGTCATGCGCGGGGTTCCTCAAGGATTCGCCGCTCGCGGCTTCGCCATTGCGAAGCCGCAAGCGGCGGGGTCACTTCTTGATCGCGTACAGCTTGTTCTCGGTCATGACGTACAGCACGCCGTTGGCGGCCACGGGCGTCGCCCGCACCATGCCCTTCATGTCGATCTCGGCGATCTTCTTCTTCTCCTTGCCGTGCGCGAAAATCTGGAGCTTGTTCTTGTCGTTGCCCATGTAGACCTTGCCGTCCACGACGTAGGGCGAGCTCCACGTCGAGCCCTTCAGGTCGTGGTCCCAGTACTTCTTGCCGGTTCGGGCGTCGAGGCAGTGCAAGAAGCCTTCCTGCTCGCCGAGGTAGATCAGCCCGTCGGCGACGGCGGCGGTCGACATGGTGCGGCCGAAATAATACTCGCGGCCGTCGTCCGGCGCCGGGTCGATCAGGCCGCCGAAGTGCCAGACAAGGCACGACTTCGGGTTGCGCATCGCCTTCTGGGCCTTGCCGTCGTCGCCGGCGACCGACTCCGACGACACGTCGCCCTTGAGCTTCGTCGCCTTCTCGACGTCGACGCACCAGAAATGGCCGACGCCGGCGTCGTGTTCGGGATCCTGACCGACGCCAATGTACAGCTTGTTCTCGTGGATCACCGGCGTGCTGACGAAGTCGTTGCGCGTGCCAGCGCCGCCGAGGCGGTAGACGGCGCTCTTCGGGTTGGCGTCGAACTGCCAGATCAAGGTGCCCGTGTCGGGCTCGAAGGACCGCACCCAGCCGTCGCCGCCGGGGAAGATGATCTGGCCCTTGCCCTCGACCGTGGTGTAGACCGGGTTCGACCACTGTCCGTGCATCAGGACCAGGCCGCGGTCCACGAGGTGCTTGAGGTTGGCGCCGGGCGCGAGGAGGGCGGCGCTGGGGAGATTATTCTTCCACTTCACTTTGCCCGTGTTCTTGTCGATGGCGAGGAAGCTCGGCGCCTGCGGCTTGGGGATGTTGATGTGCCCCTCGTCGACGCCGTTGCTGGTGATGACGAAGAGCGTGTCGCCGACGATCAGCGGCGAGCAGGTCGCGAGGTTGTGCGGGAAGACGCCCAACTCGCCGATCATGTCGAGCTTCCAGATGATGTCGGCGTCGGTCGGGCTCTTGTACTTCTCGTCCTGCACGCCCTGGTTGCCGTCGGCGAGGCCGTTGACGTCGGCGCAGATCACTTCGCAGCGGTTGCTGACGTAGTAGAGGCGATTGCCTTCGAGGTAGGGGCTGGAGCAAATGCCCTCTTTCGGCCAGTCCTGGACGCGGCCGGCGGCGAGCTTGTCGTGGACCGACTGCCAGAGGAACCTGCCGGTGGCCTCGTCGAAGCACATGACGATGCCCTTGTCGATGGGCTGCTTCGTCTCCGGGTCGACGTCGCGCGGGTTGCGCGGGCGGTCGTTGTTGGTGCCGACGAAGACCTTGCCGCCGGCGACGGTCGGCCCGCCGTAAGCCTTCGAGCCGAGTTCGGCGACCCACTTGATGTTCTTGCCGGTGGCGACGTCCCACTCGGTCGGCATGTTCTTCTCGAACGTGTTGACCATGTTGCGCTGCACGGTGCCGCCGAAGAGCGGCCAGCCGACGCCGGGCTTCGCCCCCTCGGCGGCGGCGGGAGACGGGTCGGCAGAGCGGCCGGACCAGAGCAGCAGGGCGAGCAGGGGGACGAGGATCGCGGCGGTCAGGAGCGCGGCCAGCCAGCGCCGCAGGGTGGGACAGCAGTTCATGCCGGGGGTTCCTCAAAGGATGGCCGCTCGCGGCTTAGCACTTTTGCGAAGCCGCGAGCGGCCGGGCGCTCACTTCTTATTATTAGGCGTCACCTTCACGTTATCGTAGTAAATCTCGGTGCCGGGATCGGCGGGTCCGGTGCCGCCGGTGGCGTAGCCGTACAGGCCGGGGCTGCCGACGAGATTCGGCGCCGGATCCTCGACCTCGACGGTCCACTTCTCCGGCTCCTTTTGCCCCTTCTCCCACACCTTGCCGCGCACCAGCGCCTTGTCGCCCTTGGGCTCCGCGGTCAGCTTCATCATGTACCAGACGTCCTCCTTCCAGGGGAAGGCGATCGTCTGATCGATACGCGGCAGCGCGTCCCAGGAGACGAGGCGCAGCTGCTGCTTGGTGCCGCCCAGGAAGAGCGTATAGCGACTGTTGACCACGCCCATGTCGGGCATGTCGTCCTTTTTCTTCTGGCCCAGGATCTCGCACTCGATGGTGTAATCGCCGACGTCGGGCAGGGTGAAGTAGGCGTTGGCGCGGGAGACGAGCGGGCTTGGGTTGGTCGCCAGCTTGACGAGGACCTTGTTGCCGTCCTTCAGCTGCCGCACGCCGAACTTGCCCTGGGCGTTGACCCAGCCGCCCGGCGTGCGGTTCTCCGGCACCTTCTCGAAGTCCTGGGCGTAGGGCAGCGTCGGGGCGACGCGGACGCGGGCGCGGCCCTCCAGCCCTTCGGCCTTCGCGACAACGCCGCCGAACTGGCCGGGCACCATCGCGACCGTCAGCGTGCCGTCGGGCGTGACCTTACCCTGGAGCATCGGCGGCGGCGGTCCGGCGAGTTGGCCGGGCACCGGCGGCGGGGCGATGAACGGCGCCGCCGCCCACTCCGCCTTGGCCTCGCGCAGGAAGCGGCCGTGTTCGTCGAACAATCGCGCCTTGAAGCTGGCGCTGCCGCCCGGCGCCAGGACGACGTCGGCGGGCACCACCTGCAATTGCGCCGCTTTGGCGTCAGCCGCGGGGGCCGGCTCGGCGGGCGGCATCGGGATCGGGTCGGCCTTCGCCGTGGGATTCGGCTTGCCGAGGCAGAACAGGTCCTGACTCGTCAGGAAGAAGACGCGGCCGTTGGCGACGGCGATGCCGCCGTTGCCCTCGACCTTGATGGGATACTTACTGCCGCGCGGCATCTTCTGGTCGAGCAATTCGCAGCCGGTCTCCGTCGGCTTGAGGATGACGAATTTGCCATCCACCGTGGTCGCGTAGATCTTGCCGTCGGCGAAGACCGGCGAGCCCTTGGCGGCGTTGCCATAGCTGTACTCCCAGAATTGCTTGCCCGTCTTGGCGTCGAAGCAGTAGAGCGTCGCCCCCTCGTCGGCGAAGTAGAGTTTCCCCTCGTGCAGGATCGGCGAAGGGTACTTGAAGATCAGTCCGAGCTTCTCCCAGACGAGCTTCGGCTTGCCGTTGGCGACCTGCGCGGCGTCGAGACAGACGAGCCGGCCGCGCTCGCCGTGATCGAGGTTCTCTTCGCCGTGGCCGATGAGGACGTAATTGCCCTCGATGACGGGCGTGATGTTGATGGCGCCGGCGCCGAACAGGTAGCTCCACAGCTTCTTGCCGGTGCGCACCTGGAAGGCGTGGACGGCGCCGTCGCCGCCGCCGCTGACGAAGACGCGCTCGCCGTTGATAACGGTCACGACCGGGTTGGAATAATAGGTGTCCTTGACCGGCATCTTGGTCTCGGTCCACCAGACGACGTCGCCGCTCTTCTTGTCGAAGGCGACGAAGCGGACGCCGCCGCGGGCGTACTCGCCCCACGAGGCGCTGACCATGCCGAGGATGACCAGGTCGCCGTCGATTACGGGGCTGGTGACGCGGCCGCCGTAGCCGGTGATGCGGCCGTACTCCTCGGTCAGCGACTTCGACCAGAGGATTTTGCCGGTCTTGCCCTCGAAGCAGAAGAACAGGCCCTGCACGCCGTGGGCGTAGACGTTGCCGGTCTCGGGGTCGCCGGCGAGGCAGGTCCAGCCGACGCGGACGCTGACGATGTCGGTGTGGAAGACGTTGAACTTATGCTCCCAGACGACCTTGCCGTCGGCGGCGTCGAAGCACAGGACGCGCTCTTGTTCGGTCACGCCCTCGCCGACGTTGTTGATGAGGTAGACGCGGCCGTTCATGACGATGGGCGTGGTACGGCCGCCGTAGGGGGCGCGCCAGACGAGGTTGTTGTCGGCGGCCTTGGGGTTGGGCGACCACTTCTCGGGCAGGTCTTTTTCGCGCGACACACCGTTCTGCTCCGGCCCGCGCCACTGCGCCCAGTCGCCGGCCGACGCCGAAGGAATTAACCACAGAGGCACAGAGAACACAGAGAAGACACAGAAGAGGACCGTAAGGCGCCCCGGTCGGCGCGACGGAGGACGGTGCCAGGGAACAGGGGATTTCATCGACTATTCTCCTTCTTTTATGCCTTCTCTGTGTTCTCTGTGTTCTCTGTGGTTAATCCGTTTCGCCTTCATCTCGAAGCGCGGCAGCGTGCCCGGCGGCACCAGACGCACCTCGGCCCGGAAGAGGAACTCGTCGCGGAACGCCTGGTCGAGGCGGGTGAGTAGGCCCTCGTCCGCGCCGGCCGACGTCGCCTCGACCTCGACGCGCAGCGCCGACAGCGCCGCCCGCCGGTCGATCTCGATGCGGTACTCCGCCACCTCCGGGAAGCGGCGGAGCAGAGATTCTATGGCACTCGGGTAGACGTTGTTGCCGCGCAGATGAATCATGTCGTCGCCGCGGCCGAGGATGCCCCCGTCAAGTCGCGGATAAGGGCTGCCGCAGGGGCACGGGCGCGGGTCGACGCGCACCATGTCGCCGGTGCGGTAGCGGATCAGCGGGCTGCCTAGCCGGCCGAGGTTCGTCACGACCATCTCGCCGACCTCCCCCACCGGCAGCGGCGCGGCCGTCGCGGGGTCGATCACTTCGACGAGAAAGCTGTCTTCGAGGACGTGCAGGCCCATCGGGTTGGCGACGCACTCGACGGCCATCGGCCCGACCTCGGTCAGACCGCTGTGGTCGAAGACGCGGGCGCCCCAGGCCGTTTCAATGCGTTGGCGCGTCGGCGCGATGCCGCCGCCCGGTTCGCCGGCGACGACCAGGGCACGCACCGGCGACGCGGCCAGGTCGATCCCCTCGGCGCGCGCCGCCTCGCCGAGGTGGAGGGCATACGTCGGCGTGCAGAAGACGACGGTCACCTCGTTGTCGAGCAGGAAGCGCAGGCGGGCGCCGCCCGACATGCCGCCGCCGGGCAGGCAGAAGAAGCCGCGCCGCGCCGCCGCCTCGAACGCCGTCCAAAAGCCGAGGAACGGGCCGAAGGAGAACGGAAAGAAGAGGCGGTCGTCGGCGCGCAGCCCCATCAGGGCGAACATGCGGTCCCAGCCGTCGAGCATCCACGACCAACTCTCGGGCGTGTCGAGCCAGCGCAGCGGACGGCCGGAGGTGCCCGACGTCTGATGGAGGCGTGAGTAGCGGCCGCGCGGGTAGGTGAGGTTGCTGCCGTAGGGCGGGTGCGCGGCCTGGTCGGCGAGCAGTTCGGCCTTCGTCGTGAAGGGGAGGCGGCTCGGGTCGTCGAGGGGGAGGCCGGCGAATTTGGCGGCGTAGAAGGCGTTGTGCGGCAAGATCGTGCGGAGGAGGTCGCGCAGCCGCAGCGCCGGCGACGTGCGCTCCGGGTCGTCCTCGCGCGCTGCGGTCATGTCGTCCTCGCCCGGCCGCCGCTTGCGGCTTAGCAGTCGTTTCCCGCGAAGCCGCAAGCGGCTATTTGACGTCGTAGCAGAACAGCAATTCCTGGTCGCGCAGGTACAACTTGCCGTTCGCGACGACCGGGTGCGTCCAGAAGCCGCCGCGGCTGGGCCGGTCCTTCGACTCGTCCGGCAGCTTGAAGCTGCTCGCGATCTTGAACCCGGCCGGCGACGCGGGCACGAGAGCCACGACGCCGGTGCGGTCGCCGAGGCAGTACAGGTTGCCGTCCGCGTAGGTCAGCGACCCGCGGCCGAGCGCGCGCGGCGTGTTCTGCCACAGCACCTTGCCCGTGGCGAAGTCCATGCCGAACCAGTTCCAGCGCCCCTCGCCGCTGGTGCCGTAGAGGGTGTCGCCGACGAGGACGACGCCGCCGTGATGATTCTCGATCTCCGCATCGCCGTAGACCTTCGTGGCGGTGAACTTGTCGCCGGAGCCCGCGATTTTCAGCAGGTCGCGGCCGCCCTTCGGCGCCGCCGTGATGAAGACGAGATCGCCCTTGACCACCGGCGTCGGCGCCACGATGTCGTCGTAAGGCTTCTCGCGGGTGAAGCGCCACAGCAGCTTGCCGTCCTTCGCCGCCACGCCGGCGGCGCCGTCCTGAAGCAGGACGACGACCTGCCTGGCACCGCCGATGTCGGCGAGGATGGGCGAGGAGTAAGTCGCCTGCTCGGTCAACTCCTTGCTCCGCCAGACGACGGCGCCCGTCTTGACGTTCAGCGCGGCGACGGTGCCTTGCGGCCCGCCGGCGGCGCAGATGACGTTGTCGCCGTCGACGAGCGGCGAGCCGGCGTAGCCCCAGCCGATCTTCTCGGGTCCGCCGCCGATGGGATTCACTTCGCCGCCGAGGTCCTTCGGCAGGCTCTTGTGCCAGACCTCCTTGCCGTCGGTCGTGACGCAGACCAACTCGCCCTGCGCGCCGAGGGCGACGACATGTCCGCCGGACACCGTCGGCGTGGTGCTGGGACCCTTGTTCCAGGAATTGCCCTGGAAGGTGAAGGTCGTGCCGACCTTGACCGCCCACAGTTCCTTCGGCGGATTTGCCTTCAGGTCGAGGGCGAAGACGTATTCGCTGCCGCCGCGGGCGCCCATCGTGTACAGGACGTCGCCGACGACGGCGGGGCCGGAGTAGCCGAGGCCGGCGTCGCGGTAGGTCCAGACGAGTTTCGGCCCTTCCTTCGGCCACGACTTGAGCAGGCCGGTCTCCTTGGAGACGTCGTCGCGGTTCGGGCCGCGCCACTGCGGCCAGTCGTCGGCGCGGGCCGACGGCGCCAACAGGCAGGCCGCGACGACGGCGAGGAGGACGGTCGTCTTCTTCATGGAGGAAACCTCGTCAGGACGGGCCGCTTGCGGCTTCGCACTTGCGAAGCCGCAAGCGGCTATTGCGCCTTCACGTCGTAGCAGAAGATCAAATCCTGGTCGCGCAGGTAGAGCCGCCCGTTGGCGACGACGGGGTGCGTCCAGATGCCGCCGGACTTCTTGCGAATCTTCGTCTGCCGGGGGATGGTGAAGCGGCTGACCTCCGTGTACTTCGCCGGGTTCGCCTCGACGAGGGCCACGTTCCCCTTGCTCTGGCCGTAGAGGTACAGCATCCCGTCGGCGCAGGTCAGGCTCCCCATCTCGAAGGTCTTGTCGACCCAGGCGACATTGCCGGTCTTGAATTCCTGGCAGACCCAGCCGCCCTTCTCGGAGTGGCCGTAGACGTGATCGCCGACGAGGACGACGCCGCCGTGCTTGTTCATCATCTCCTTGTTGGCCCACTCCTGCTCGGCCTTGTGCCCGTCGGGTCCGCCCGTCACCTTGAGCAGGCTGGCGCCGGTGTTGTACGCCGACGAGACGTAGACGAAGTTGTCGCGGACGATGGGCGTCGGGATGGCGGCGGTCGGGCTGTTGCGCGGGAAGCGCCACAGCAGCCGGCCGTCCTCGGGCGTTACGCCGGAGACGCTGTCGCCGGTCATCACCACGTACTGGCGGACGCCGCCCGCGTTCGACACGACCAGCGACGAGTACGCTGCCTTGTCGGTGAGGCCCTTGCTCCGCCAGATCACCTCGCCGGTCTTCTTGTCGAGCGCCGCCAGCGTACCTTTCGGACCGCCGGGCATGCAGACGACCTTGTCGCCGTCGACGAGCGGCGACTCGGTGTAGCCCCAGTTATTCTGTTTCTGCCCGTCGAGGTCTTTTTTGAGGTCTTTCTGCCAGACAGTCTTGCCGGTCGCCAGTTCGAGGCAGACGAGGACGCCCTGCCCGCCGAGGGCGTAGACCCAGTCGCCGTCGACGGTCGGCGTGCCGCGCGGACCGTCGCCCCAGTTGTTGGTGAACAGGTCGCCGAAGTCCGTCGACCAGAGTTTCTTGCCGCTGCCGACGTCGAGGGCGAAGACGTATTCCTTGCCGTCGGTGGCGCCCTGGCTGATGAGCCGGCCGCCGACGACGGCGGGGCCGGAATAGCCGTTGCCCGCGTCCTCGAACGTCCAAAGGAGGGCCGGTCCCTCCTTCGGCCACGCCTTCAGCAGGCCGGTTTCCTTGGAGACGTCGTCGCGGTTCGGGCCGCGCCACTGCGGCCAGTCGGCCGCGGGGGCGGGTAGGGCGACGGCGAAGAGCAACAGCGCCGGAACGAGCGGGAGCCGCGACGTCATGCGGAACCTCGGGAATAGGACGCGGGGCAAAGCGGTCACGCAGGCAGGAGGGCGAGGGCGGGTGGCCGCGTCGTTGCAAGGCCACGCCGGAGGCTCCCGTGACGGGATCCGCCTCGGGCAGTATACGGCCGCCGGCGGAGGGTGCCAAGCGGCCCGTCGCCCGCGCGACGGCCGGCGGCCACATGCTCTTCTCCGCCTTCATTTCTTTCTTCCCACGGCCGCCCCGCCGACGCTGCCGAGGAGCGCGCCGCCCTGCCCCTCTCGCGTCGGTGTCGGTCGTGCTACCCCGTCATCAACCGCGGGACGCGTCACGGCGGGGAGCGACTCACACCGACTCACACCCCGACTCACACCCCGCCGCGCTCGTTTTCCCTGCATTTTCCAGGCTTTTCGGGGGGGTGTGAGTCGTGAGCGCCTGTGAGTCGTTCCCGACACCTTCTTCCCTTTCCCGCCTTCGAGCCTGTCCGCGCGGGCTGCCGGAATGTCGTCGCCCGATCTCCATTATACCCACGCGCGGCGGGGCCGGGAAAGGTCCGAGATGGTGTCAGGAAGGGACAGGTGTGAGCTTGCAGGGCGGGTGTGGTTTCGCGGTATAATGCGTCCGGGTTGCTCAATAACGAGGGCGCGATCGATGACTCCTCTTCCTGCCCCGTCGGCCGTTGAACCGCTGGAACGGCAGGTGGTTCGCCTCCTGGGTCAGTGGCGTGCCGAGACGGCACACTTGTCCTCCGCCACGCGCGTCACCGGGCATCCGGCGTACCAGGAGTTGATCGCCCTGGGGTCGGCGGCTCTCCCCTTCCTCTTCCGCGACCTGGAACGGACACGGGACGGGCATCTTGCCAAGGCTCTCGGGCTCATCCCAGGTGCTCACCCGGTCTCACCGGAGGAACGGGGGAAGGTACGAAAGGTTGCGGACGCTTGGTTGCGCTGGGCCGGGGAGAACGGCTACCAATGGTGAAGGAGATCGAAGTCCTCTTTCCCGCCCTCCAAGGGGCGGTGTACCGCGTGACCAGCGCGCGAACGGGCGATTATAACTGCATCGCTTGGGCGGCCGGAGATACAGAATGTTGGTGGTGGCCCGAAGACCCCGAGAACGACGCGATCTTCTGGCCCGCCGAGGTGGCACAAGAGGAAACCCTGACGGCCTTCGTTGCCGTGTTCGCGACGATGGGCTACGCCCCCTGTGGCGATGACGCGCCCGAAGACGGTTTCGAGAAGGTCGCGCTCTTCGCCGACGGCGCAGGCACGCCGACGCACGCCGCCCGTCAACTTCCGAACGGCCGATGGACCAGTAAGCTCGGGTTCCTCGAGGACATCGAACACGACCTGCGGGACCTGAGCGGTGAGGCGTAGGGAGTCGTCGTACAGGTTCTACGACGGCCATTGGCACGGACGACTGCCGCGGCCGGCGAGGAGTGACGGGACGCGCTTCCCTCGGAGTGTGCAAAGGGCGAGGGCAACCGTCGTGACCCCCTCGGCGCGACGGTCGGCAAGGAGAACGAAGCCACGGTCCCTGAATGCCCTTATAACGTAATCACCGGGCATGTGCGGCGCGTCGGCGGCACGGCTCCTTGGTGAACAAGGGAGGGTTGAATGATGGACGACTGGGTCATGGCCCGCCATCTGGCCAAGCATCCCGGCCCGTTCCAGGTCGGCGACCGCGTGAGTTACGTCCGCGGCGCGTGGCCGGTGGAAGGCGTTATCATTGAGGACCGCGGCCACCCCGGCGTCGGCGGCCGTCGCGTCTACCGACTGCGCGTCCGCCTCGACGAGTGGAACGAGATCGCGACGGAACACCCCTTCGACGTCCTCACCCTCGTCGCCGCGGCGCCGGCGAACGGCGCGGGCGGGCCTTCAAGGGAGTAAGGGAGTCGTGTTCCTGTCGTTGTCACATGTCGAGCGCGAGCAGCGTCCTCCGGGCACGAGCGCGGCAAGAAGCGGTCTTCCGTCCTCTACCCGCGCCGGGCCGGAAAAGATGGGCAAAACAAATGTGCCCGTCCCGAATGCCATTAAGTTAAGGGGGTAACGGCTGAGTTGGGGCTTCGCGAAAGCCTGAAAACAAGGCGTTTTCGCAATCCCAAGCTCTTCAGTGAACCCTTAACTTAATGGCATTCGTGCCCGTCCCCTTTTCGCCCCGTCCCCTTTTCGCCCCCTGAAAAGCTGTCATGCCCCGCCGGTCTGCTGCCGCGCCTGGTTCGGCGCTGACGTATCCCTAATCCGTTCAGCCATCTCACCGAGGTGTGCCCGCGCCGCGGACAGCAACTGCTCGTCCTGGGCGTCCCACAACGCAGCTTGGCCGCGCGGGTTGCCCGCGTTACCCCATCGTTGATCCGCAAAGGCCCGTCCTTCCCCCGGACGAGTTCCAGCGGCGGCATCCCATCCAGGGAGTTGCCGTGCAGAGCGATCTGGCGTGCAAGTTTTACGGGGTCGGCCCCTTGCGACCGGATTCCCGTAGGTAGATGGAGCGTTGCCGGATCCACGGTGATGAACTCGCGCATCAAGACGGCCTCCGTTCCCTCGGTTATTGTAACAGGGTGGAGGCCGAGAGGAAAAGGGGACGGGCACGAATGCCAGTAAGTTAAGGAGGTAACGGCTGAGTTAGGGCTGCGATAAAGCCTGAAAACAAGGTGTTTTCGCGATCCCAAGCTCTTCAGTAAGCCCTTAACCGAATGGCATTCGTGCCCGTCCCCTTTTTCGGCCCTTTTTCGGCTTTGGTTAGGCGGGCTGCGGCGTGTACACCTGCCGCGTCCCGTAGGGGTGCGCCAGCCACGGCACCAAGTCCTCCATCGGGGCATCCGGGATGCTGCCGGTCCACCCCGCGTTGATGTGCGGGGCGGGTGCTGCGGCGATTCGCTCCCAGGTCACCTCCGACCCGAACATCTGGATCGTGCAGTGCGAGCTGTCCCACACGCCGTATTGCTTCTCGACCGGCAACCAGAGTAATAAACCTACCGGCTCGTAGTCGCCGGTGCAAGACGCCACCAAGTCGGCCCCGAGTACGAGGTACGAGTTTACCTTGGGGAAGTGCGGATCCTGCTCGAAGACCGGGGAGCCGCTCGTTTCGACAGGGAACCGCTGCGCCTTCACTTTTGGTAGCGGCAAGAGGGTGACGGCCCCAGCATGGCAGGTGGCGGGGTCGTATTCCAGCTGTTTGCTAACGGCGAGGAATGCAGTGAGGTCGGCCGGGAGGTCGAGGTCTGGAACTGGCTGTCGCCGCTTCGCCATCGTCTCGCCCTCCGCCTAACGACCAAGCTCAGCAGCCGGGCCGCTCGGCTGACGTAACGACTCGAACGACCGTACTGCGGCCCGGTCTGCTGCAGCGGCTGGTTCGGCGGCCTCTCTGCCTAGCTGGCGGCAGGCTGCCCCCCAGCGCTTGACTTCTTACAGGTAGCCCGTGAGTCCCGTGAGTACTGCGGCAAACTCAAGGACGAGAAGCACAGCGAGTAGAAAAACTATCCCCAGCGACACCAGCAGTTGCACTACGATTTGCACCGCCGCCAACGCTCCGGCCTCCCCGTCGGCCCCAGCGTGGGCTGATCGGCGGACGCGAACGGCGGCCCAGAGAGTGCCCATCCCAAGCATCGCCGCTACTGGCCCGCACGTAGAGAATCGACCCCCATCTTTCAAAACCGCATTGTCTGTGCTCCCGTCTTCGAACTGGTGCGGAGACAGTATCGCGACCCAGCCCAGGGCCGTCGCCGCCAGACCGACCAGGCAGAGGGCGGCGCCGACCACAGTCAGGTGACGCCAGAGGGAGGTCAGTGCCCGGCGGAGTTCGTCATCGAACACTGGTCGATTCGTGGGTTGAGCTGGCTCCATGTGTGTCCTCCGCGCCGGGTCCGGTTCCGTCGGCGTCTTCAGTTCCAACACCATGATGGTGATGATGATCGCCAGAACGCCGTCGCTGAAGGCTTCGAGGCGTCCTTTGCCCATGCCCGCTTCTCCCCTCGGAAGTCCTGGCGCGGTTCGCTAGAACCACTCCTTCTTCTCGATCATGTACACCCGGTGGAACTCCTCGTCGGATTTGGTCAGGTAGAGGATGCCCTCGATCAGCCCGATGATGCCGATGACAGGGGATGCGAAGCCGCAGGTGAGAACGGACACGAGCAACATGATAACGCCGGGCGTCGTGAAGCCGAGGATGAACTTGTGAATGCCGAGGCCGCCGAGGAGGATGGCGCACAGGCCGGCGGCGAGCTTCTTGCTGGCGGCCTCCTTCAACGCGCTCTTGCTCGGGCGCGCTTCCTCCGACGAAGCCACGTCGTCCTCGTCGTCGCGGGCGAGCCGCCGCGGCCGGTCGTCGTCTCTCGTTTCGGCGGGGCGCTTCTTGAGCGCCTTGGCGACGAAGACGCGGCGACAGTCCGGACACTCGACGCGGTCGCCGACCTGTTCGTCCGGCACCTCGAGGGAGGAGCCGCAGTCGGGGCAGTCTTCGATGGGGGTCATGGCAGTCTCCTCGCGGAACGACGGCACGGGCGGGCGGGTGTCTCAGAGCTATTCGTCGCCTCCGGTCATTATCTTGGCGCCCGTGCCGCCGAAAAAGGGGAAATCGCCCGCTACTTCTCCTTCCACTCCGGCAGCCGCCCCGGCGTCCACGGCGATCCCGCCTCCTCCATGTCCTTCTCCAACTGCCGCAGGTTGACCTCGATCAGCGCCTTCAGCTTCGCCAACTCCTGCGTGAACTCCTCGCCGGCGATGCGGTACGCCTCGCGCTGCGTCGCCGTCGGCTTCGCCAGCGCCTGCCGCGACGAACTGACGGCGTAGTTGACGCGGTCGGAGATCGACGGCGGCGTGTTCTCGTTGCGCGCCGCCAGCACGACGTCGCCGCGCAGCGCCCGCAGGACGTCGCGGTTCCGCTTCTCCAGGTCGCGGACCGTCTTCTTCCACTCCGCCTTCGCCGCCGGCGTCCGGTCGAGCGACTGCTTCACCTGCTCCAGCCGCCCGCTCAGTTCGGTCGCGGCGCTCAGCGCCCCCGAGACGGCGCGGCGCAGGCGCGACAACTTCTGCTGGAACTCGCGCAGCCCGGCCAGGTCGCCGGCCTGCATCTTCTCCGCCCCCTCGACGGCGACGTTGACGGCGACCGGCCCGGCCAGCGGCGTGACGACGCCGTCGACGCGCTTCGCCAGCGCCACGGTGTACTTGCCTGGCAGCACGAGGGAGCCGCCCGGCTCGTCGGCGAAAACGTCGTCGTCGGCCTCCGCCGGGCGGCCGCGCGGCAGCGTCACCGCCGGGTCGCGCAGGTCCCACGCGACGCGGTGGAAGCCCGCCGCCGTCGGCCCCGTCAAGGTCCGCACCGCCTTGCCGTCGGCGTCCGTCACCGTCAGCAGGATCGCCGGGGCCTCCTCCTCCGCCTCGGCACGCAACTCGTCCTTGGTCGGGAAGCGGTCGCCCCCCTTCTTCTCGGCGGCGCGGCGCGTCTGCTTCTTGGTGCGAACCTCCTCGCCGAGGCGGTAGGTGAAGACGGCCCCGAAGGGCGGGTTGTCGGCGGCGTAGAACGACTCGCCCAGGAACGCCTTGCCGCGCAGGCCGTAGGGCGTCGCCGGGACGTAGAGCGCGGCGTCGCGCGCCGGGAAGAGCGCCGCCGGCGGCATCGACTCAGTCTTCAGCCCGCGCAGGGGGGAATAGTCGTCGAGGACGTAGAAGCCGCGGCCGAAGGTGCCGACGACGAGGTCGTCAACGCCGCGGTGGATGGCGAGGTCGCGGACCGCGATGGTCGGCAGACCGCCTTTAAGGCGCAGCCACTTCTTGCCGCCGTCGAGGGTGACGAACAGCCCGAACTCGGTGCCGGCGAACAGGAGATTCGGGTCCTTGTGGTCCTCGGCGATCGCCAGCACGGAGCCGCGCTCCGGCAGGTCGCCGGCGACGCCCGCCCACGTCTTGCCGGCGTCGGCGCTCTTGAGCAGGTACGGCTTGAAGTCGCCCATTTTGTGGTTGTCGAAGGCGGCGTAGACGACGCCCTCGCCGTGGCGCGACGCCAGCAGCCGGGCGACGTAAGTCCGCTCTGGCACGCCGGGGAAGTTGTCGATTTTGCGCCACTCCGCGGTTCCCTCCTTGACCTGCACGAGGCCGTCGTCGGTGCCGGCGTAAAGCAGCCCTTCCTTCAGCGGCGACTCCGCGAGTGCCGTAATATTGCCATAAAAGGACGTGGAAACGTGCTTGCTGACAGCGTCGGCCGGCGGCACCTTGCCGAAGACGGGCAGCTTGTCGCGGTCGAGCTGGCGCGACAGGTCGCCGCCGACCGCCGCCCAGGTATCGCCGCGGTCGTCGCTGCGGAACAGCTTGTTCGCCGCGAAGTAGACCCGCGTGTTCAGGTGCGGGCTGACGAGCAGCGGCGCGTCCCAGTTCCACCGCAGCGGCGGCTCGCCCTTGCCGGGCTGGGGTTGGATGCCGACCCGCTGTCCGGTGTGGCGGTCGAAGCGCACCAGGCCGCCGTACTGCATCTCGCCGTAGACGGTCATCGGATCTTTGGGATCGACCTTGCAGTGGAAGCCGTCGCCGCCCTGGACGACGAACCAGTCGGCGTTCTGGACGCCGGTAGCGTTCTTGGTCCGTGCCGGACCGCCGAGGGTGAAGTTATCCTGCGTGCCGCCGTAGACGTGGTAGAACGGGCTACTTTCGTCCACCGCGATGTCGTAGAATTGCGTGACCGGCAAGTTGCCGTGGAAGTGCCACGTCGCCGCGCGGTCGTGGCTCTCGTAGATGCCGCCGTCGCAGCCGACGCGGTAGTGGTTCGCGTCGTTGGGGTTGACCCAGATGCAATGGTTGTCGACGTGCTTGCTGCGCTCGCCGAGGCGGCGCAGCGTCTTGCCGCCGTCGTCGGACACCTGGATGAGGACGTTCATCACATAGAGGCGGTTGGCGTCCTTGGGGTCGACGACGAGGTGGGCGTAGTACTGCGCCTGCTGGTCGAAGTCGTTGCGCTTCTCCCACGTCTCGCCGCGGTCGGCGGAGCGGAAGAGGCCGCCCTTCTTGTCGGCCGCCTCGACGAGGGCGTAGACGACGTCGGGGTTCGTCGGCGCGACGGCGAGGCCGATGCGGCCGAGGTCGTCGCCCGGCAGGCCGCCCTTGAGCTTGCGCCAGGTCTTGCCGGCGTCGGTCGACTTGTAGAGGGCGCTTTCGGGGCCGCCGTTGACGAGCGTCCAGACGTGGCGGCGGCGCTGGTAGGACGCAGCGAGGAGGACGTCGGGGTTGCGCGGGTCGAGGACGACGTCGGTGACGCCGGTATTCTCGCTGACGGAGAGTACCTTAGTCCACGTCTGTCCGCCGTCGGTCGTCTTGTAGAGTCCGCGGTCGCCGCCCGGCGCCCAGAGCGGCCCCTGGGCGGCGACGTAGACGGTGTTGGAGTCGCGCGGGTCGAGGAGGATCTTGCCGACATGTTCGGAGTTCTTGAGGCCGACGTTGCGCCACGACTTGCCGCCGTCGTCGGAGCGGTAGACGCCGTCGCCGTAGCCGACGCTGCGCTGGCTGTTGTTCTCGCCGGTGCCGACCCAAACCGTGTTGGGGTTCTTGGGGTCGAGGGTGACGTACCCGATGGAGTAGGAGCCCTCGTTGTCGAAGACGGACGTCCAGGTGGTGCCGGCGTTGACGGTCTTCCAGACGCCGCCGCAGGCGACGGCGACGTAGTAGTGCGCCGGGTCGGTCGGGTGGACGGCGAGGCCGACGACGCGGCCGGAGGTGACGGCCGGGCCGAGGGCGCGCAGCTTCAGGCCGGCGAGGTTCGCCGCCGCGGGCGCGTCGGGCTTCGGCGGCGCGGGCTTGTCGTCCGGCGGGGCGGCGGCGGGTAGGGTGAGGAGAAGGGAGAGTACCGAATGAAGTATAAGCACGGTGAAATCTCTCTTTCAGCAAAGGGGCCGTGCCAAACAGGATCGGCGGGTGCGCCGTCATGGGGAAGAGTGTATGAGGTGCAGCGCGTTCCTTCACGGGCGTCTTCTCCTTGACAGGATTCAGCCCTCGGCGGAGAATGAAGGGCGTAGCCGTCTGTTCCCGCCGGGAGGATCTAATCATGTCGGATGTCATGACGCTTTCGGAAATCGAGGCGAGTTTCCCCAACGAGTGGATACTGATTGGCGACCCGCAAACGGACGAGCAGCTTACCGTCCTGAGTGGCCGCGTCCTCTTCCACAGCCCCGACCGCGACGCGATGTACGCCCAAGCCGTTGCACTTCGCCCCGGCTACTTCGCGACCCACTTCACGGGCAGGGTGCCTGCCGAAGGAGCGGCTATCCTGATATGAGTTTCCCCTTCAATGCGAGCCGCGGCCTCATTCTTGTCCAGACAACGATCGTCGGGCCATCCGGCAGGGCCGTCTCTTGGCTCGCCTTGGATACGGGGGCGACGGACACGGTGATCGCGGAGAGCGTACTCGTCGCCGCGGGCTTTGATCTCGCGCAAGCTTCCCAGCGCGTGCCTGTGACAATGGCCAGCGGGGTCGAGTTCGTCCCCGTCATTTCCCTGAGCAAGATCACGGCCTTGGGCCAAGACCGAGTCAGTTTTCCCGCCCTCTGCCACACCTTACCCGCGAGTGCCGGCGTCGACGGGATACTCGGCCTCGACTTCTTCCGCGGCCACATCCTCACGCTCGATTTCCAGACGGGTCAGATCGTACTCTCCTGAGTCGGTCCGCCCCGCTCACGGCGCCCCGAGGCCGTAGACGAACTTTTCGCCCCGCAGAAAGATCTGCTTCCCGACGACGGCCGGCGAGGCGTCGATGGGGTCGTCGAGTCGGTTCGTCGCCAGCACCTTCAGCGCGTCGCCCTGCGCCAGCACGAGCGTCGTGCCGTCGCGGCCGGTGACGTAAATTCGGCCGGCGGCGGCGGCCGGCGAGGCGTACAACTCCTTCAGCCCCGGCAGCCGTTCCCGGTCGAGAATCACCTTCCCCGTCTTCACGTCGACGCTCGACAGCAGCGGCTCGTTGCGCTGCGTGAAGTAGAGCCTGTCCCCGACCAGCAGCGGCGACGGCACATAAGGCGTCCCCTGCTTGACCCGCCAAATAATTTTATCACTGTCCGTAATGTCGCCGGTAGCGTCCAGAGGCAGGGCGAGGCCCATCGAGCCCTTGTAGCCGCTGAGGCAGTAGACGACGCCGTCGCGCGCGATCGGCGAGGGAATCACGTTGACCGTCATGCCGCCGCACTCCCACAGCACCTTGCCGGTCGCCAGGTCGTAGGAGCGGATCTTCTTCGTGGCGCTGATGATGACCTGCGTGCGGCCCTTGAAGTCGACGACGAGCGGCGTCGCCCAGGTCGTCACCTCGTCGCGCTCGACGCGCCAGCGCTCCTTGCCGGTGCGGGCGTCGAGGACGACGAGGAACGAATCGGCCTCCTGGTCCACGTTGACGACCAGCGTGTCGCCGTGGACGGTCGGGGTGACGGCCTCGCCCCAGCCGAGGCGCGTGTTCAGCCGGCCGAGGTCGCGCTTCCATTTCAGGTCGCCGTCGAGGTCGTAGCAGTAGACGCCGCGCGAGCCGAAGGAGACGTAGAGCGACTTGCCGTCGGTGGTCGGCGAGCCGGCGGCGTAGGAGTGCGTCGGGTGGATGCCCTCGTGCGGCACCTGCTCCGTCGCCGTCCTCTGCCAGAGGACTTTCCCGGTCTTACGGTCGAGGCAAATCACGAGAAACTGGTAGTAGGTCGTCGGCGCCTGCGTCTTCTTGTCGAAGCGCGGGTCTTCCTTGGGGATGTCGGCGGCGGTCGCGGGCTTGCCGGTGTCGACGGCGGTGACGACGAAGACGCGGTCGCCCCAGACGATGGGCGTGGCACTGCCCTTGCCGGGGATGGGCGTCTTCCAAAGGACGTTCGTCTTCTCGTCCCAGGTCAGCGGCGGGTCGGCGTCGGGCGCGGCGCCGGTCGCCAGCGGGCCGCGCCACTGCGGCCAGTTCGCGAGGCTGTCCTTGGCGACGTCCTCAGAGCGACCGGCGGCGGGCAGGCCGAGCCAGCAGGCCAAAAGGGTCGTCCCGAGCAAGGTCGAACGCATGGCGGGTTTCTCTTAGCCGCGCTTGTTGGTCGGCCGGACGTAGATCAGCCCGCCGTTGGGGCCGGGGATGGCGCCCTTGACCAGCATGAGGTTGTTCTCGATGTCGATGCGCACCACGGTCAGGTTGCGGACGGTAACGCGCGAGGCGCCGTACTGCCCGGCCATGCGGATGCCCTTCTTGGGGCGGCCGCTGCCGCGGTTACTGGCGTTGGAGCTGATCGAGCCGCGCTGGCGATTGCCCTTCTTGACGCCGTGGCTGCCGCGCAGGCCCTTGAAGTTGTGCCGCTTCATGACGCCGGTGAAGCCGCGGCCCTTGCTGGTGCCGATGACGTCGACTTCCGGCACGTCCTTGAAGACGTCGTCGGCCTTGAGCACCTGTCCGACCTTGAAGTCGGCCGGCTTGTCGAGGCGGAATTCGCGGATGTGCTGCTGCGGCTCGCAGTCGGCCTTCGGCGGCAGCTCGACGCCGGCGGCGGCCATCGCGCGGCGGCGCTTGCTCTCCATGCGCGCGGCGACGTGGCCGCTCTCCGGGCGCGTCGCCTTGCGCCGCGCCTTGTCGAGGAAGCCGAGTTGCAGCGCGTCGTAGCCGTCGCGCTTCTGGTCGCGCACCTGCAGCACCGGGCACGGCCCGAGTTGCAAGACCGTCACCGGGGCGATCTTGCCCGCGGCATCGTACACCTGCGTCATCCCGACCTTGAGACCCAGTAAGCCCAGTGGCATCGTTCCTACCCCTTGTTCGCGTCGCGCGCCTTCCGGTTGCCGGAAAGCGATCATTGTAAGAAGGGCGCGAGGAGGTGTCCAGTTGTGGTAGTCCGGGGGTGCGCGTCGTCGTTCCGGGGGTGCGCGAGTACGCGACCCCCGGCTGTGTGATGCAACCCCTTCGGGGTAAAATGCCCCCGGCCCTACCCCGAAGGGGCAGGGCTTCCAACATGTTCAGTAGTTGTACAGTATTCTTCCCTTGGCGGGTGGCTGAAAACGCCCGTGGTTTTCGGCATGTCCCGCCTCGGCCAAGGCGAGGCCCGACTGACAGTGGACGTTAGTTCACATGATCTGTTGCC